>JADLGF010000298.1 GCA_020849415.1 Thermomicrobiales bacterium | reverse complement strand
GCGACAATGGCGATCACAATGATCTCCATCGAGCCCATACCCATAAAGTTCATGTGATTGCTTCCTGAGTGCTGCGTGCGTCGCGATCAATCGCGTGGCAGAATCGAACTGAAGTATAGCACCGGCCGTTTTGAATCCCGGTGCGCCGGCGCACAGCATCGGAAGGCGAACTAACGCTGCATGCACATCGTAGTTGGACTCGGAAATCCCGGCCGGGAGTACGCGGAAACCCGGCACAACATCGGCTTCATGGTGTTGCGCGAACTGGCGCGGCGGCACAATCCGCCGGCCGGCCGTACCCGGTTTCGGGCCGAGATCGTCGAGTTCTTCCTCGGCGGTGAAAAGGTCGTGCTGGTGGCGCCGCAAACCTACATGAACCTCTCGGGAGTGGCCGTGCAGCAGGTGATGAACTGGTACAAGGCTAATCTGGACGACCTGCTGGTCGTCTACGATGAAATGGACCTGCCGTTCGGCCAGTTGCGCATGCGGGGCGCGGGCTCGGCGGGCGGCCACAACGGCTTGGGCTCGATCGTCCAGGAGCTTGGCACGCGGGATGTGCCGCGGCTGCGGGTCGGCATCGGTCGCGGGCCTGGCACCGCCACCGCGCACGTCCTGTCGCGATTCAACGTCGAGGATGCCAGGCTGGTGCCGGAATTAGTGGCGCGCGCGGCCGACATGGTCGAACTCTGGATTCGCACCGATCTCACTACCGCCATGAACGAGGCCAATCGCAAGCCGGAGTCCGATCCTGAACCCGAACCGGCCGAGGCGGCCGCACCGGAGGCCGAATGAGCGACGCAGCAACCACGAACATCGAACGGGTCGTCGTGATCGGCGCCGGCGCCATGGGGACGGGCATCGCCCAGGTCTTCGCGGCAGCCGGTAAGCGAGTCACGCTGGTGGACGTCCGGCCGGAAGGACTCGAAGCGGCGATCGCCTCGCTTTCGAGCGTCCTCAGCCGGCAGGTGACGAAGGGAAAGATGACCGCTGAGTCGGTCGAGGCGCTGCTCGGACGCATCACCACCTCGACCGACCTCTCCGAGGCCGCGAACTCGGCCGATTTCGCGATTGAGGCGGTCTTCGAGCGGCTCGATATCAAGCTCGACCTGATCGCTCAACTCGATCGCGCCTTGTCCGTCGAAGCGATCATCGCGTCAAACACCTCGTCCCTTTCGATCACCCGGCTGGCGGCGGCATCGACCAACCCGGAGCGGGTGATCGGCATGCACTTCTTCAATCCGGCGCCTCTGATGCCGCTGGTTGAGGTGGTGCGTGGTCTGCAAACTTCGGACCGAACCGCTGAGGTGGTAACCGCGCTCGCCAAGGCGATTGGCAAGACGCCGATTCCGGTCAACGATGCACCCGGGTTCGCCGGTAACCGCATCCTCCTGCCGATGATCAACGAGGCGATCTTCGCGCTCTCGGAGGGCGTCGCCGATCGCAACGCTATCGATCAGGTGATGAAGCTCGGCATGGGGCACCCGATGGGACCGCTGCAATTGGCCGACCTGATCGGGCTCGATGTCTGCCTCGACATTCTCGAAGTGCTGCACCGCGATTTCGGCGATGATCGGTACCGGCCCGCCCCCCTGCTCCGGCAGATGGTGTCGGCCGGCTGGCTCGGCAAAAAACGGGGACGCGGTTTCTATCACTATGACGCCGGCGATCTGCCGGTTGAATGAGGACTCGGATGTCTGAATCGACTCAATCAACCGAACGCACCGCGCCGATCCGGGTGCTGATCGCCAAACCGGGGCTGGACGGTCACGATCGCGGCGCCAAGGTGCTGGTGCGCGCGCTGCGTGACGCCGGTTTCGAGGTGGTGTACACCGGGCTCTTCCAGACTCCGGAGATGATCGCCAACGCCGCGCTCCAGGAGGATGTCGACGTCATCGGCCTGAGTATCCTTTCCGGCGCGCACCAGGCACTCTTTCCGCGCATCATGGACGAACTACGGGCGAAATCGATCAAGGCGCTTGTGGTGGCGGGTGGCACGATTCCTGATGAGGATGTCGAACCGCTGAAGGCACTCGGAGTCGCGGCGGTGTTCGGACCCGGTACCCCCTTCCAGGCGGTGATCGATTTCCTGCACGAGAACGCGCCGTTCCGCGTCGATGAGCTCTAGGCGATGGGCCTGCTCGCACGCGTCGGGGCCGGCGATCTTGCCGCCCTCGCCCGCCTCGCAACCTACGTCGAGAATCAGGAGCCGCTCGGCCTCGAAGCGATCGAGCGGCTCTACGCATCGACCGGCCGGGCGCTGACCATCGGTCTGACCGGGCCACCCGGCGCCGGCAAGAGCACATTGATCGACGGCTTGATCTCCACCTGGCGGGAACGCGGTTTACGCGTCGGGGTGATCGCCATCGACCCGACCAGTCCCCTCTCCGGCGGCGCCACGCTCGGCGATCGCATCCGAATGCGAGAGCGTCCCGATGACGCCGGCGTCTTTGTGCGGAGCATGGCCTCGCGCGGACGGCGCGGCGGCCTGGCGCCGGCGACCGCCGCGATGATCCACCTGCTCGACGCGGCGGGATTCGATCGTGTGCTCGTCGAGACGGTCGGAGTCGGCCAGGAAGAGGTCGAAATTACGCGCTTCGTGCATCTGACGGTGCTCTTGCAGATTCCGGGCAGCGGTGACGGTATCCAGGCACTCAAGGCGGGGCTGCTGGAGTTGGCCGACATCTACGTGGTCAACAAGTCCGATCTGCCGGGGGCCGACCTGCTGGCGCGGGAGCTTTCTGGCATCGCGGCGCTCAGTTCGTCGCTCGATCCCAAGGGTGAGGACGCGGTGCCGGTGGTGCGAGTCAGCGCCGTCAACGGCGACGGGATCGTGAATCTGGTCGATGCCATTGAACGAATCGGCGTGCGACGGCGGGATGCATCCAATCTCGATCGGATCGCCCGCGCGGAACTGGTGGCGGTGATGACCGAGTCGATCCGCACCCGCGTGGAGGCGGCGACAAACCGGGCCGACATCGACCGGCTGGTGCGGGAAGTCGCCGATCGGCGACAAACGCCGCGCCGGGCGGCCGAAGAGATGCTGGCAGCGCTTAGCCGTTGATCCGGCGACCCTCGGCGGCGCGGCGGGCGATCAGGCCGGCGCAAGCGGCGGCGCCGATGCCGTTGTCGATGTTGACCACCGCCAGCCCGGGCGCGCAGCTTTGCAGCATCGAGTGCAGCGCCGCTTCCCCGTTGCCACCGACACCGTAGCCGGTCGAGACCGGCAATCCGATCACCGGTACTGGCACCAGACCGGCCACGACCGACGGGAGCGCGCCGTCCATACCGGCGGCGACAACTATTGCGTCGACGTTTTCCTCGGCCAAGCGGCGTAGTGGTCCGACCAGCCGGTGCAAACCGGCGACCCCGACATCGTGCGCCTTCACGATCTCGACACCCATCTCCCGAAGCAGCACCTCGGCCTCGGTGGCGACGACGATATCGGACGAGCCGGCGGTGAGGATACCGACCTTGCCTTCATTGCTCCTCGGTGCCGTGTTGTACTGGGCAACAACGACGGTCGAGTGATGAATCTCTACGTGAAGCTTGCCATCAAAAGCGATTTGAATCGCCTCGATGTCCTCCGGACGGCATCGACTGGCGACGGCCCGGCCGTTTTGCTGTGCGAGGCCGGAGAGCGCCGTGATCAGGTGCTCGGCCGGCTTGGAACCGGCCAGCACGACTTCGGGGACACCGGTCCGCTCCGCGCGCAGCAGATCGAGGCGGACCGACGTCGGATCGCTAGAAGGCGCTTGTTCCAGGGCTTCGGAAACATCGGTGAAGAGTCGCCAGGGGGTGGTCACGATTCAAGGGCTTTCACGAACATCGGCTCGACGTC
>JADLGF010000297.1 GCA_020849415.1 Thermomicrobiales bacterium | reverse complement strand
GTCAACGTCGTCTTCCCGTGGTCAACGTGTCCAATCGTCCCCACGTTCAGGTGCGGCTTCGTTCGCTCGAATTTCTGCTTGCCCACCGTGCTCTCCCTGTTTGTTCAAACACCTGCGCGTAACGCCAAATGCCTTACGCGCAAATGGACGGCTTCCCGCGGTGGGAAGCCGTCCCCGCTCTGTACCTGATTAATCCCGGCGCGCCTTCGCGAGCATTTCCTCAGCGAGGTTGCTCGGAACCGGAGCGTAGTGATCCATCTGCATCGAGTAGACCGCGCGCCCCTGCGTGGCCGAGCGCAGATCCGTAGCATAACCGAACATGGAGGCCAGCGGCACGTTCGCGCGCACCACCTGCGCACCAGCGCGGCTTTCCATGCCCTGGATCATGCCACGGCGGCTGTTCAGGTCGCCGATGACATCACCCATGTACTCGTCCGGCGTGGTGACCTCGACCTGCATGATCGGCTCGAGGATGACCGCCTTGCCGCGGCGAATGCCGTCCTTGAGCGCCAGCGAACCGGCGATCTTGAACGCCATTTCCGAGGAGTCGACATCGTGGAACGAGCCGTCGACCACGGTCGCCTTCAGGTCGACCACCGGGTAGCCGGCCTGGCCGCCCGTGAGCATCGATTCCTGAATACCGGCGTTGATCGGCTGGATGTACTCGCGCGGAATCGCGCCACCCACGATCTTGTCCACAAATTCGTAGCCGGCGCCCCGCTCCTGCGGTTCGAACTCGACCACGCAGTGACCGTACTGACCCTTACCACCCGACTGGCGGACGTGGCGGCCTTCGGCGCGAACCGGAACGGTGATCGTTTCGCGGTACGCAACCTGCGGCTGACCGACATTCGCATCGACGCGGAACTCGCGGAGCATGCGATCGACGATGACTTCGAGGTGAAGCTCGCCCATGCCGTCGATGAGGGTCTGGCCGGTTTCCTCGTTCGTGCGAACGCGGAAGGTCGGATCCTCTTCAGCCAGGCGGCCGAGGGCGATGCCCATCTTGTCCTGGTCGCTGCGGGTCTTCGGCTCGATCGAGATCGAGATCACCGGCTCGGGGAAGACGATCGATTCGAGCACGACCGGGTTGGCCGGATCGCAGAGGGTGTCACCGGTGAAGGTGCCCTTGAGCCCGATGATCGCGCAGATATCGCCAGCCTTGACTTCGTTCACTTCCTCACGGTGGTTGGAGTGCATCTTGAGGATGCGGCCAACGCGCTCGCGGGAATCCTTGGTGCTGTTGAGCACGTAGGAGCCCGAGGTGAGGGTGCCGGAGTAGACGCGAACGTAGGCGAGCTTGCCGACGTGCGGGTCAGCCTGGATCTTGAACGCCAGGGCCGAAAGCGGCGCCTTGTCGTCGGCGGCGCGCTCGACGGTATCCTCGGTGCCCGGGATCGTGGCCTGCACCGCCGGGATATCGAGCGGCGACGGCAGGTAATCGAGCACGGCGTTGAGCATCAGCTGAACGCCCTTGTTCTTCAGCGAGGAACCACAGAGCACCGGCACCAGCTGCAGTGAAAGCGTCGCCTTGCGGAGCGCCGCGCGGAGCTCCTCAGGGGTGAACGTGTCGCCCATGAGGTAGCGCTCGATCAGCTCTTCATCCGTCTCGGCGATCCGCTCGATCAGCGTGGCGCGGGCGGCCTCGGCGGCCTCGGCCATGTTGGCGGGGATGTCGGTCGTCTCGTACTTCTTGCCGTCATCACCCTTGTAAACGTAGGCAACCTGCTCGATGAGATCGACCACGCCGATGAAATCGGATTCAGCGCCGATCGGCAGCTGAATCGGCGCCGGAATCGCCTTCAGGCGATCGACGATCATCTGGATCGTGCGCTCGAACGAGGCGCCGGTGCGGTCCATTTTGTTGACGAAGCAGAAGCGGGGCACGCTGTACTTGTCCGCCTGCCGCCAAACGGTTTCGGACTGGGGCTCGACACCGGCGACGGCATCGAACACCACCACGCCACCATCGAGCACGCGCAGCGAGCGCTCCACTTCAACGGTGAAGTCAACGTGGCCCGGGGTGTCGATCACGTTGATCCGGAATTCCCGGCCTTCGCGGTCATCCCAGAAGGCCGTGGTCGCGGCCGAGGTGATCGTGATGCCGCGCTCGCGCTCCTGTTCCATCCAGTCCATGGTTGCGGCGCCCTCGTGCACCTCGCCGAGCTTGTAGGTTCGGCCGGTGTAATAGAGGATGCGCTCGGACGTGGTGGTTTTACCGGCGTCGATGTGCGCGATGATGCCGATGTTGCGGGTACGCAACAACTGGGTCTGAAAATCAGCCTTTGCGAACTCTTGTTTGGTCGCAGTTACCGTCATGATCTACTCAACAAACCTTCCGGCAGCTTCACTGCTGCCAACCTCGCGTGCCATCCGTCCGCTCAGGGTTGCGCTGCCATAGCTCCGGACGATGAGCGCATGGACAGGGTGGCAGGCCTTGCGGCCTTCTGATGCCGGTTGCCTAGAACCGGTAGTGCGCGAACGCGCGGTTGGCCTCAGCCATGCGGTGCGTATCTTCACGCCGCTTGATGGTGGCGCCAGTGTTGTTCGCGGCATCGAGCAGCTCGTTGGCGAGCTTCTCTTCCATGCTCTTACCCGGGCGGTTGCGGGCGCTCGTGAGCAACCAGCGGATCGCCAGGCTCTGGCGGCGCTGACCCTCGATCTGCACCGGAACCTGGTAGGTGGCGCCACCGACGCGGCGAGGCTTGACCTCGAGCAGCGGCGTGGCGTTCTGCAGCGCAACCTCGAAGACCTCGATCGGATGCCGACCCGTCTTCTGCTGAAGAATGTCGAGCGCGTCATACATGATGCGCTCGGCGGTTCCCTTCTTGCCGCGCTGCATGATCTTGTTGATGAACCGGGTTACCAGTTCGCTGTTGTACTTCGCATCGGGCAGCAAAGGCCGCTTTGTGATTTTGGCTCGACGGGGCATTCCCTTGAGTGCCTTTCCCTGGTTGACTGCCTGAGAGAGCAGGCGCCGCGTTCAGCACGCGTTGTCAAAAAATGTTCGATGAGCTTCGTGCTTCAAGACACGCGAAAAGCGGTTGGACCGGATTCCGGTCTTCCGCTTCTCGCTCCGCTCTTCGGAATCCGCCATCGGGCGGAACACGATCGAGTGGTGAATGAACGAAAGCTCTACTTCTTCGCCGCGCCGGCCTTGGCCAGCTTGGTGCCGTACTTGGAGCGGCCCTGCTTGCGCTTCTCGACGCCACGGGCGTCCAGGGTGCCGCGAACGATGTGATAGCGAACGCCCGGCAGGTCCTTCACACGACCGCCGCGCACGAGCACCACCGAGTGCTCCTGCAGGTTGTGGCCTTCGCCCGGAATGTACGCCGTCACTTCGATGCCGTTGGAAAGCCGCACACGGGCGATCTTCCGCAGCGCCGAATTCGGCTTCTTCGGCGTCATCGTCTTCACCTGGGTGCAAACGCCACGCTTCTGCGGCGAGGCCGTACCCTTGCGCAGCCGACCGGCGTACCGGCCAAGCGCGTTGTTGGTGAAACCGAGCGCCGGCGACTTCGTCTTCTTCTTGACGGTTTTCCGACCCTTGCGAACGAGCTGATTGATTGTCGGCACGTTTTGCTCCCTCGAATAACCGGACCTCTATTCCGATCATTCAACCGGCGCTGATACCGCCACGGACCAGGCGCCGATGCATCTATACGTTTGGTGCGGATGCGCGGTAGTGCGCACGGCAGACCACTATGCCCGCCGTGGCGGCCACAGTCCGTTATTCTAGGCC
>JADLGF010000296.1 GCA_020849415.1 Thermomicrobiales bacterium | reverse complement strand
GAGGTTTTGCCGTGCATCACCTCGTCGGCCCGGATCACGTTGCCGCCGAAGGCCGCGCCGATCGCCTGGTGTCCGAGGCAGACCCCCAACATCGGCACCCGCCCGGCGAACCGCTGCAGGACATCGATCGAAATGCCGGCCTCCCGCGGTGTGCAGGGTCCGGGCGAAATCACGATCTGCTCGATCCTCGGCAGCAGCACCTTGATCTCATCGAGCGTGATCTTGTCGTTGCGGTAGACCACCACCTCCGCGCCGAGTTCGGAGAGGTGCTGGTAGAGATTGAAGGTGAACGAATCGTAGTTGTCGATCAGCAGGATCATCGCTGCACCTCCGAAACACTTCGCTCGTTGACCTCGATCTCCTCGGCCAACTCGATCGCACGCAGCAGGGCGCGCATCTTGTGGTACGACTCGGCGTACTCGGTCGCTTCCACGCTGTCCGCCACCACACCACCGCCGGCCTGGAGCGACGCCACCCCATCCCGGTAGACCATCGTGCGCAGCGCGATCGCGGTGTCCATCCCCCCGGAAAAATCGACGTAGCCGATCGCGCCGGAATAGATGCCGCGCCGGTCGACCTCCATCTCACCGATGATCTCCATCGCCCGCACCTTCGGCGCGCCGGAAACGGTGCCGGCCGGGAAGCAGGAGCGAAGCGCATCGAGCCCGGTCTTGTCCGGCGCGAGATCGCCCTCGACGTGCGTCACCAGGTGCATGACGTGGGAGTACTTCTCGACTTCCATCAGTTGCGGCACCCGCACCGAGCCCGGCTTCGAGACCCGGCCGACATCGTTGCGGCCGAGATCGACCAGCATGATGTGCTCGGCCCGTTCCTTCGGATCGGCGAGCAGTTCGACCGCGAGCGCGTCGTCGAGTTCCGGGGTCTCCCCACGCGGACGGGTGCCGGCGATCGGGTGATTGGTGACCACGCCATCTTCCAGCCGCACCAGCAGTTCCGGCGAGGCGGCGATGACCTGATGGTCGATGAAATCGAGGTAGATCATGTAGGGCGAGGGATTGACCATCCGCAACGCCCGGTAGATCGTGAAGGGATGCGCGGGAGTCGGCAGATCGACCCGCTGGCTCGGCACGACCTGGAAGATGTCGCCGGCCGCGATGTACTCCTTGGCCGTGCGGACATTCTGGAAGTAGCGCTCGGCGGAGGTGTTCGATTGCCGTCGCTCGGCGGCCGGGGTGGATACCGGCGCCCCGCCCGCCGGCAACTCCGGCAACGGACCGCGCAGCTTCGCCTCGATGGCATCGATCCGCGCTAACGCCGCGGCGTATGCCGTTTCGAGCGATCCATCGCCGTCGAGATGCACCTGGCTGATGATCCGGATCGTGCGCGCTATGTGATCGAACACCAGCAGGGTGTCGACGATCATGAAGCGACCGTCCGGCAGTTGCAGTCCGGGTCCCTTCGCCGGCTGCACCCGCGGCTCGAAGTAACGGATCGATTCGTAGGCGAGATAACCGACCGCGCCGCCGGTGAACCGGGGCAGCGAGAAGCCGGGCATCGGCACGCTCTGGAAGCTGCCGAGCAGATCACCCAGCGACGTCAGCGGATCCGAGAACTCGAACGTGCTGGTTTCGCCCGCCTGGACGACCGTGCCGACGCTGTCGTTCATCGTCACATCGAGCAACGGTCCGGCGCCGAGGAACGAGTAGCGGGCCAGCCGCTCACCGCCCTCGATGCTCTCGAGCATGAAGGCGGGCCGCTCGCCGGCGATCTTCAGGTAGGCGGATACCGGGGTTTCGACATCGGCGACAATATCGCGCCAGATCGGAGTCGAGCGGAGTGAACCGGGGGTGCGCTCGTTGATCCAGCTTCGGAGTTCTTCGAAGCGAGGGGTCACGACGCCGATGGCGGCTGATTTGCGTGGTTGCGATGCGGTTACTGCCACAGTCGTCCTCCGAAAAGGGGTCCTGCGAGGGCAATAAAAAAGCCCCCGTCCCGTACAGGGACGGAAGCGCAACATGCGCACCCGCGGTGCCACCCTCATTGGAGCTCGAAGCTCCCTCCTCAAGCCTACGGGCGATCGATCGCCGATAAGCCGCTCCTTGTAACGGTGGAGACTCCGGTGACGCCTACCAGGGTGCGAAACCCGTTCGGGCCACGGCTCCCGGATCCATTCAACGCGCGCTCACCGCCGGACTTGCACCAAACTCCGGCTCGCTGGGGCGATCGTGCTGCGTTTACTCGTTCCGATCACAGCCAGATTCACTTGTGCTCCTGATCCTATCAGCAAGCCGGTGCGATGTCAAAATCGGTTCGAACTCCCTTCCAGACACCGCGATATAGTCGCGAATGGCGAAGCACACGCGCAGGATTCACCACTATTTCCGGTTGTCATCGAACGTTGTCTCGCCTACGATGAACGCGAATTATGCGCATGGTCGCCGCATAGGGGTCCGATCACCGACACAAGCCAGCGGCTTCAGTTCCGGGGAGGAAACACCACCATGTCCTTGCTGAATCGCATCTCGAACTACGGCCGGATCGCGCTGGTCGCCGGGTTGTCGCTCGTCGTGCTGGCGGCCTGCGGCGGCGGTGACGCCGATCCCACGCCGGCGCCGACCGTGACCCGCGTCACGGTGGAAGGCGCCCCGGCCACTGAAGCGCCCGAAGAGACCGACGATGGGGAAAGTGATTTAGGTAGCCCGGAAACGGGCACCACGGAAACTGACGAAACTGACGAGGGCGCTGCGGACGCCGCGG
>JADLGF010000295.1 GCA_020849415.1 Thermomicrobiales bacterium | reverse complement strand
GCCACCACGGCGGCACTCATCTCGTCCGGAAGGGTCGCATAGCCTGGCCTAGTGCGCGCGACTGGAAATCGCGTAGGCGGTAATACCGTCTCGAGGGTTCGAATCCCTCCCCTTCCGCCACCCGCCTGTTCCCCGCAGACTCCCGGATTAGTGCAGTCGATTGACGAGACATTGCCGGGAGGTGAACGCTTTGCATTCCACCAACTACCGGAACACCCTCATTCTCGCTTCATCAGACAGCACCGCGACCACCGGCGTCACCCCATCGAAGCCGGGATCGATCGCCGAGTTGCAGCACACCCTGGTTCAGCAGCGACCCTACCAGCTCACCAGTGACGACCTGCTCTTCGAAGTGAACGCGGCGCGGAAAGGCGTCCCGGCCGAGGAGCGCGAGGCCGCGCGAGCGGAGTTCTTTGCCAAGCCGCAAGCCTGCCTGCGCGCTTCGCCGTTGGTGAAGCAATTCGGTTGGGGCGTTCACCACGACGATCAGGAGCGCATCGCGCTCGTCGCGGTCGATTCTGATGAGTATCAGCGGTTGAATGAATCGCCGGACGTGAAAAAGGTCGCCGGCATGCGGAGCAAACGCCCCTAACTTGCCGAAAGGCGGTTCCGCATCGCGTCGATCTCCGCCAACGTCGGTTGCGACGGCTGCGCGCCCGCTTTCGTCACCGCCAACGCTCCGGCGATCACGCCCGCCAGCGCCGCCGCCTCGATCGTCACGCCGGCGGCCAACTTCGCCGCGAAGGCGCCGCAGAACGCGTCGCCCGCGCCAGTCGTATCGACGACGGTTACCGCCGGCGACGGGATCAGCTTCACCCCCGACTCGGATAGCACCAGCGCCCCGGCCGCGCCAAGGGTGATGATCACATTGGACGGACCCAATGCCGCCAGCCGCACAGCGGCCGCCTCCCAATCCGACTGATGTTCGCCCCAGCCGATCAGTTCCCGGGCTTCGGTTTCGTTCACGATCAGCACATCGGCCTGGGCGGCAATCGCGGCGTGCGACGCCGGTTCCGGAGTGGCGTTCACGATGATCGGAGCGCCCACCCGGCGACCAATGGACACGAGTTCTTCGAGCGCGTCCGCCGGTAGCTCCAATGTTGTCAGAATCGTCTGGGGAACGATCCGGGCGAAGGTCTCGGTGACGTGTTCGTGTGTGATGCGCATCGTAGCGCCCGGGACGTAGGCGATCCGGTTCTCTCCCCCCTCCTCCACCGTGATCAGGGCCACGCCGGAGGGAGCTTCGGCGATCCTTGCCACGCCGGTGGTGTCGATCCCTTCGGCTTCGAGATCAGCCAGGCGCTGCCGGCCGAAATCGTCCGCTCCGATCGCACCGAGAATGGCGACATCAGCTCCGGAGCGCGCCGCCGCGACTGTCTGGTTCGCGCCCTTGCCGCCACCGAAGATCGCGAAGTCTTCACCGGTGACGGTTTCGCCCGCTTCCGGCGCTCGCCGAACGCGTACGACCAGATCGGTGTTGATCGACCCCGCTGTCAGCAGCTTGCTCATGAACCATCGCTCGCTTTCTTGCCGGTCCGCCGGAATCGCTCCGATCGGATGATCTGGTGAATCCGCCGCATCGCCCGCTCACCCAGCTGCCGCTCCTCGGGCGTCAGCGCCTGACCCGCGTAAACCTCTTTCCGGTACAGCCGCGCTACGTCGTCCGCCGGCGCGCTCACGGCCGGCGCGACCTCACCAAGCCTGGCGGCCAGTTCCCGAGGGGTGGTGGTGACCGTCGGCAGCACCCCGTAGCGCCGCGCCGATCGCACCAGTTGCCGGTAGTTGGCGGCGCCTGGCGCGGTGCCGCCGGTCGTACGATTCATCCGCCAGGCCAGTCCGAACAGCGAACCCGCGAGCGCCAGACCACCGGCGATCAGCGCGCCCAACCGCCACGGTGTGCCGGAGTTGCCGTCATCGGTGATCGCGGCGACCGCCGTCGGCGTTTCCTCCGCCTCATCAGCCGCGTCGGTCGGCTCGGGTTCGGCGGTTGGGATCGCCGGTTCCGGGGTCGGAGTCGGCGGGTTTTCGTCCCGCGATTCATCGTCGTTATAGTCGAACGCGCCGCGTGACGGGGTCGGCTCGAACGGAATCCAGCCGTAGCCATCGAAATAGACCTCGACCCAGGTGTGCGCCTGCTTCTGCCGGTATAGGTACCCGCCTTCGTCAACGTCGTACGGCACCTCCATCAGGCCGGAGACGAGCCGGGACGGGATATCGAGCGAGCGCAGCATCACGACCATCGCGGACGCGAAGTACTCGCAGTACCCCCGCTGCTCCTCGAAAAGGAAGTAGTGGACCGCATCCTGACCGGACGCCGGTCCCGAGATCGACTCCTCGTACGGGAAGGAGGCGCGCAGGAATTCCTGGATGGCGAGCGCCGTGTCAAACACGGTGTCGGTGCCCTGCGCGACACTCAGCGCCAGCGCCCGCGTTTCGTCGGTCACCGAGTCCGGCAGGCCGAGGTACCGCTGCGTCACGATATCGGGATAGACGACCGGCGCGGCGCGCAACTGGTCCGCATCGGCACGGCTTTGCCAACCGGAAACGCGGTAAATGTCGCCGACCCCAATGCCCCGCGACGCAGTCAGCGATTCGATGTCGTCGTAGTTCGGAACGAACCCGGTCGCGTAGATCGCCACTGCCTCGCCTTGGGAATTCACGCTCACCTGCACCCGCAGGAAGCGCCCTTGCAGGTTCGTGATCTCCTGCTCGATGCGCTGGTTGGTCGCGGGGTCCGAAGCTTCAAACCCACCCTGAACGGATACGAAGGTGGCGGTGTTGAGCAGGATGGCGAGATTCCGCAGCTCCGCCGGCAGATCGTCGATGCGCCCGTTGACCAGATCGAACCGCTCATTCTCCAGTTCGCGCCAACTCACCGTCGCGGCCACCGGAGAATTGCTGCTGCCGAAGGTATCGATCGTGAAGAGGAGCTGTCCGGTCGGCGTCAAAACCTGGATGGTGCCGTTCACGTTCGAACGGGCCCCCATCACCGCATCGGAGAGCGGCACCTCCTGGCCAGGCTGGAACGCCACCAGCGGCGCATCGATTGCTTCATCGTCGAGATTGACCGCGCGAATCCTATCGGGCGCGCTGCTCGTCCATCCGCGCCCCGTGTAGATGTCGTAGCGTTGCGCGGCGAGGTAGTGCGGGCGGTCCGATTCGAGCAGCACGATTGGCGCGTCGCTCAGGTTCAGTTCTCCGCCCATCTCGAACGATTCGCCGAATTGGGCGAAATCCCCGCCCTGCGCCGGCGGACTCAGCCGCCGGTTCAACTCGTTCCAGGCTGATTCGATGGCGCCGATCGGCGTGTCGAGTCGATCGGTGGCGGCTTCGAACCACGATTCCGGCGGATCGACCGGCGAACTCCAGACCAGCGTGACTGCCAGCAGCGCGATCAACGCGCCACCGATCGCGGGCGCTCGCCAGGCGATCGTGCTGAAGGCCAGCCCGGCCCGCTGCCAGTGCGCGGTACGCAGGCGCGCCACCTGCACCGCCGCCAGGCAAAGCGCCAGCAGTACGTAGATCAGCAGTGCCGCGCCCATTCCTTGATCGATACTACCGAGATTGAGCGCGATCGGGATGCCGGGGAGGAAGACCGCCGGCAATAACCAGCCACGCCGGAAGAGGAACCAGGCCGACATGTATCCGATCAACCAGAGGAGCAACCCCATGGCGCTGATCAGCACCAGGTCCTCACGCGCCTGTCGCCCACCCAGCGATTCGCGCAGCCAGGTTGCGATCAGGTCGACCAGCAGGCGCACCTTGCCGCCAAGCGACTCCTCCGGCGCGTTCAGGTAGCGCGTGGCGTAGATCAGCGCCAGGGCGAGACCGGTGAAAAGACCCGCGAGATGCGCCAGGAGATCGGGCATCCGGGTCCGGGAAACGATGAACCCGAGCATGACCCCGCCCGCCGCCAGCGGCCAGAGCGAGACAAAATCGTCGTCCCAGTTTGCCAGTTCCACCGCGCGCGCCGAGAGCATCAGCTCCCCGATGAGCAACAGGAGCAGCACGAGCGTCCCCGTGGAGAGCGCTCGACCCAACCGGTCGATCAGGCCGGCGTCGCGGTCATCGGCGAGTTGCATGGAGGTCCCCCGACACCGCGTTGGCGCTCGTCAGTGCCGCGATCCGATCCCCGTAGGCGACGCTGGTCACCGGCACATTGCCGGCGATCAGGCTCGAAATCACCAGCAACGAAGTCGCCGCGCCGCCGAATGATTCAGGCTGCACCACGAGGGCATGCACCG
>JADLGF010000294.1 GCA_020849415.1 Thermomicrobiales bacterium | reverse complement strand
GTGCGGGATGATCAGCAGCCATTTGATGAAGATCAGCAACCGTGAAAGGCTGGTCGGGTACTGAAGATCGAGATGGGCCGGGTAGTCGGCCTCGAGGCTGAAGGGCGGATACTCATCCCGCATCAGGCCGACGTAGGCGTTGACCCGGGTCGTCCATTTGGAATAGCCGAGGGTGAAGCGCCAGAGGCTCTCCGGGTATCTCCCGGTGATCAGGATGGCGAACCACGCGACGACAGTGATGATCATCACCGCGAGGCTGACGAATACCAGCGCCAACAGGTGCGGAATCGCCAGCAACCACTTGACGAAGATCAGGAGCCGCGAAAGTCGGTCCGGATACTCGACTCCGAGTTGTAGACGCGGATGCGAACCATCCATGAATTCCTCCCGTCCAGCCTGACGCCACGATCGTCGCGCCGGCGCTCCATAGCGTCATCAGGCGCCGGATTCCTCCCCAATCGCCCAGTACTCGGGACCAATATACCGGAAAATGAACGGGTGCACGACGCGTACGAACGCAGCCGCCCGGCTCGCCACTTGCCGGCGGTTGACCTGAGCCGTATCGTCTACACACTACGCTGTTGCCAACCGCTCCCGGAAGGAGATGAGTCGTGACCAATTCCATGCCAACGCGCCCCTTCGGAAAAACCGGTGAGCAGGTCTCGCTCCTCGGCCTCGGCGGCGCCCACATCGGCTTCGACAAACTCAGCCACGACGATTCGATCAGGCTGATGCACCAGGCGTTCGACGCCGGCGTCACCTTTCTCGACAACGCCTGGGAGTACAACGCCGGCATCTCGGAAGTGCGCATGGGGCTCGCGATCGAATCGTGGGGCAAGCGCGATGAGCTCTTCGTGATGACCAAGGATTGCGCGCACGATCGCAAGGCGCCGAACTCGATCGTGAAGCTCGATCAGAGCCTGCGCCGCCTGAAGGTCGATTACCTCGATCTCTGGCAGCTGCACGAGGTCGTCTGGGAGAAGGACCCGGAGTGGATCTTCGCGCCAGGCGGCTCGGCGGAAGCCCTGCTCAAGGCCAAGGAAGAGGGGAAGGTGCGGTACATCGGCTTCACCGGCCACAAGCACCCCGATATCCACAAGAAGATGCTTTCGTACGGCTTCCCGTGGGACGCCATGCAGATTCCACTGAACGTTTTTGACGCGCACTACGACAGCTTCGAGAAAGAGATCCTGCCCCTCTGTCAGGAGCAGGGAATCGCCGTGATCGGCATGAAGTCGTTCGCCTCGGGCGATGTCTTCTCCAGCGGCAGCGGCATCACGCCGGAAGAGGCGCTGCGCTACTCGATGAGCCTGCCGGTGGCGTCACTGGTGAGCGGCATCGATTCATTCAAGGTGCTCGAGCAGAACCTGGCCGTCGCCCTCGATTTTGAGCCGTTGTCCGATGGCGAACGCGCCGACATCCTCGCCCGGAGCAAGCCGTTCGCCACCGGCAAGCACGAGCGCTTCAAAACCCGCCGCGATTTCGACGCCAACGAAGGCCGGGTCGCCCACAGCTACCCCCTCCTCCCGGCGGACTAGGGTAAGGCCGATTTCCGACCAACCCGGATCGCCGATATTCCGAGCGGAGTTGCCCTGAAAAAGCTGTCAGCCGGCCTTTCTCCACGCAACCCGTCATTCAGAGCGGAGCGAAGAATCCGACGCGAAGCGGCCCTGCGAAACCGCACCGTGTCCATGCGAAGAGCCGCTTCGCGTCGGACTCCTCGATACCTCGGAGTGACGGGGATAGTTGAGGCGAGGGACTGGCTACGCAGTGGCGAGACGCGTTTCATGGAAACTCGGGGTGCCGGAGTCGTATGGATTCAGTGTGAGCACAGGAGTGAGGACGGACGTGGTTGATTGGACGGGGGTTGAGGCGGAGATCGAGGCGGTCGTGAAGCGGGGAGGGGAGGCCTCGGTGGCGATCATCGCGCCCGATGGCACGCGCTTCTCGGCGCGAGCCGATGAACCCTTCCGCGCCGCCAGCACCATGAAAATCTCGGTGATGATCGAGATCTTCCGGCGGTTCGAGCGGGGCGAATCGAAGCCCGACGATATCCAGGTCCTCACCGACGCGCTCCGCACGCCCGGCAGCGGCGTGCTTCCCGGCCTCCACGCCGGGCTGGAGCTCACCGTCGCCGACAACCTCTACCTGATGATCGCCATTTCCGATAACACCGCCACCAATTTCCTGATCGATCTCGCCGGCATCGATACCATCAACCGCACCCTGAACGAACTCGGCATCGAGCAATCGCTCGTGCGGCGGCGCATGCTCGGGCGTATGCCCGGTCCGAACGATCAGGAAAACTGGATTCTGGCGGGCGAAATGGTCGACCTGCTCCACCTGATCATGACCGACCGCGCCGCCTCGCCTGAATCATGCGCGGCAATGCGCGATCTCCTCCGCACCCAGCAGTGCACGCGGCGCATCTCCCGGTTCCTGCCCGAAGGGACTGATTGGGGCTCGAAAACCGGCTCGCTCGATTTCGTCTGCAACGATGTCGGGTTCGCCATGACCCCGGCCGGCCCACTCTGCCTCGCCATCTACACCCGCGGGCTCGACGATGTCGATGGCGAGCTGGCGATCGCCTCGATCACCCGCGCCGCCTGGTCGGCCGTGACCGCCTGACTACGAAGCGACGGGTGACAGTTGCCACACCGCGCTGGTAGGATCGACCCCGGACAGGCAAGTTCGAACCGGTAACCGTGGCTGGTGGCGCCGGGGAGAGGGGTCGTTTCATCGTGCAGATTTCCCGGATCGTGCCGCGGCTGGCGGCGCTCGCCTTGTTATTCTCGCTGGTCGCCTGGCCGGCCGCCCCTACCACGCACGCGCAAACAACATCCACCGCTGAAGAGGCGGTTCGCTCGCTTGTGGCGACCACGCTCGGCGTTCCGGCTGAGGATTTGATCGTGCGCTTCATCGCCGAAACCGGCGGATGGGCCTACGCCAGCGCCACGCAGCCGGCCGGATCCGATCAGGATGCGCCGATCGTCACCTACGTTCTCGCGCACAACACCGGCGACGGCTGGATCGCCGAACGGCGCTTCACCGCCGAATTCGACGCGCTGCTGCGGGATGCACCGGCCGATTTCCCGAACGCCGCCGTGCGCGCCGCGATCGACGGGGTGAACCTGGCCGGCGATGGCTCGGCCGATCTCAGTTTTCCCTTCCCGGTCGGCGAGACCTGGCGCTTCAACGGTCCCCACCCGAACGGTCCCGGCCGGGTCTGGAGTTCGCTCGATTTCTACCGGCTCTCCGGGGGATTCGAACTAGCCTACGACGCGCCGATCCTGGCGATGCGAGGCGGCGTGGTCGATCTCCCCTGCGCGAACATGGTCGTGGTCGATCACGGTGACGGCTGGATGACCTACTACTACCACGTGATCAACATCACCGTGACCGAGGGCCAAACCGTCACGCGCGGCCAGCGCGTCGGCGGCACCTCGGCGGAGTTCCGCTGCGGCGGGGCGGCGGATGGCCCGCATTCGCACATCTGGACCACCTGGCAGGGCGTCGAGGTGGCGATCGCCGGCACCGATATCGGCGGTTGGACGGTTTCGGCCGGCTCCCAACCCTACGATGGCTGCCTGACTCGGGATACCGTTGTCCTCTGCCGTGAACGCGGCGATAGCGTGCGCAACGACGGCCTGAGCGGCAGCTACGGATCGGTTTCACTCACCCCCGCCCGATCGACCGTCAACAACTGGCTCACCTACAACGTGGACAACCTGCCGTCGAACACGTCCGGGGAAATCCGGTGGCGACGCATGTCCGGTTCCGTCATCACGGCCGGCGAATTCACCACCAACGGCGCGGGGGTGGCATCCGGTCGCTTCCGGGTGCCGGCCACTCCCGGCGGGGCGGGGCAGCGTGTCACCTTCGTAGCGGGGGGCGTCGAGCGCTCGACCTCGTTCGAGGTCGCGCCGCGCATCAAGCTGAACACCAATCCGGGGCAGCGGGGCGGGCAGGTCGATGTCTCGCTGCGTGGGTACGCCAAGAAGGAGGTCGTGCGCATTCGCTGGTACCGGCCCGATGTCGGCTGGGAGCAGCTGGCGACGGTCACCACCTCCAACACCGGCAGCGCCAACGTCTGGGTGACCGTACCGAACTGGGCGCCGGACGGCCCGAACAAGGTGCGCGGTGACGGCGAAATCTTCCGGCAACAGACGAACACCGCCATGATCGCCGGCGGCGCGCGCCTCGAACTGGCGGGTGAAGTGGAGGCGGCCCCAACCGCCGAGGTGGCGACACCGGAGGCGACGGTTGAGCCAACGGAAACGACGCCGGCGATCGATCGTACCGCTCTCCCCGTTGATCCGCCGCAGTTCGGCCAGGTCGAGCCGGTCTGGACCCTCGATC
>JADLGF010000293.1 GCA_020849415.1 Thermomicrobiales bacterium | reverse complement strand
GGGCCTTCCGCCGAGATCGGGTACATCGCCACGTTCGGCTGATCAGCCGAGGGGTACTCGATCGTCGGCTCGGCCGCGAACGGGCCGGACGGCACGCCGATGTTGTAATCGGTCGAACCACGCTTGAAGTCGGGATCGACCCCTTCGCGCGCGAAGCCGTTGAACTTCTCGATCTCGGCGAGCAGCGTTTCCTTGAAGTCGGCGGAGGTCGCGCGGCCGCCGATGCTCGGGCTGAGACTGTTCACCCGCTCGGTGATCAGATCGGCCAGCTCATCCAGGGTTTCACCGATGAGCACGTGCGGCGTGGTGGTCGGATCGGCCGGCCACGGGAAGCGGCTGCCCCAGTTCTGCTGCAGGCGTGTGTCCCAGACGTGGATGCCGATCAGGTTCCGGTAGACGGCATCGGTCGTTTCCCAATCGTGGTGGGCGCGCGGGCGATCCTGGTAGCTGTTCTTCTCGTTCATGAAGCGCTTGCCTTCGAGATTGACCGTCACGAAGGAGTCGCCATTGAGATACCAGGAGCAGTTGTAGCCGGTCGGAGCGGCGAGGGCCTGCTCCAGGATCGACTGGTTTCGCCAGACACCGCTGAGGTTCCCGAGGCGGGCGCTAACAGACGACGCGATTTCGAGGAAATCGCCCTCATTGGTGATGGCCGCGCAGCCGCCGTAGTAGGGCAGGCTGAGTTCGTGCATCTTCTCGGCGCTCTGGCGGTAGCCGCCCGAGCCGAAGATGACGCCCTTGCGCGCGCGGATCGCCACAACCTGCGCTTCGGGTGTGGCCACGGGAGTCGCGCTCGCATCGGCTTCGACGGTGATCGTCGCTTCGACGCCGACCACGGCGCCGGCGTCGTTCAGGATCACCCGCACGACCCGGTGATTGAGGCGGATATCGACGCCGTTCGCTTCGGCCCACTCCTGATACCGACCGATCAGCACCGCGCCGCCGGCGTAGCTGCCATCTTCGGTGTAGCTGGAAACGGTGCGGCCCTGCGGCGCCTTGTTCTCCTCGAAGTGCGGCATGTAATCGAACTGAACCTGATCGTTGTGCGGGCCGTAGCCGCCCGACACCTGGAAGCGGTTCGCGCCGGTTTCGGTGATGAAGTCCATGGCCGGAGCGGCGTTGTCGTAGTAAGCCGCGATCATGTCGTAATCGTGCTGCGGCAGGCCGAGGGTGGGGCTGTCCGGATTGTAGAGATGGCCCCAGGAGTAGCGCGCCATGTACTTGAGCGCGTCCTCGCGCGGATCCTCGAAGCCGGCTTCGAGCATCGGCGTGTTGTTCGGAATCCACATGCCGCCGCCCGAGGCTAGGGTGGTGCCGCCGACGTAGGTGCCCTTTTCGAGCATGATCACTTCGGCGCCGAGGCCGCGCGCGGTGATGGCGGCCGCGAAGCCGGCGCCGCCGGTGCCGACGACCACGACGTCCGTTTCCGCGTCCCACGCCTGCTGCGCCGCCGCCTTGGAGGCGGCGAACGGCAGGGCCGCCGTCGTGCCGGCGACAGCCATGCCGGCGCCGCTGGCCTTCAGAAAGCCACGGCGGGACACGCGCAAGCGCTCTTCGCCCCGAGAATTCGCGTTGACCATGGAATGAATCCTCCCGATGATTTTCAGGCCGACCATCGGCCCGCATCACGTGGCCGGCACTTCGGTGCGATCGGAGCGCTGCCGGCCGTGCCCACGGCCCGGTGTTCGATCCAATCCTTGTGCGAAGTCCGTAAACCGCGCATATCGTACACAATGACAAATGTCATGCCAATAGTTACCGGCTACATAGTTGCCATGGGCAACGGTCTGAATGTGCACGCGTGCCGTGTCCTGCTTCAGGCCGTGAAGACCCGCCGCATCGCTGATCAACAGGTGATGAATTCTGATCACAATAAATCGAATTCCTCCCTACGATGCGGGATCAACCATCGAGCTGGTGAAGTGGGCCAGGAGAACGTGCCATTGATTTGGGAGCCCGGGGTGATCCCTGGTAAAGGTCTTGTGGGTGCATGATGTCTGGATCCTGATTGGGAACGATGTGGAAGCGCGGCGCGATGGTGTTCGCCCTTATCGCGATGTTCGCGGGTGGGTTTGCCGGTCTGGTGACGCCGGGCGCGTCGGCTCAATCAACGATCGAAAGCCCGACCGCCCGGGTGCTCCGATCGATTCCAGCTTCTCCCTCGCCTGCAACGTTGCCCCGTAGCCCCAGGCAACCGCGACGAACCAAACGACGGGCCGGCGACCAAATCGGTCGCCGGTCCTTCCCTCCGGTAAGGTGACGGGGTTGTTTTGGGTTGGGAGAAGACCACAGATAGAATCGCAGCCCAATGACGGTCGGGTTCAGCGGGAGACACGCGGGTGATTACTCCCGCAGGACGGCGAAGCGGCTGGCGACGAGAACCAGCACCACCATGCCGATCATGGCACTGATGGCGATCGCCGGGCTGGCGCCGATCCGCTCGGCCAGTGCACCGACCGCCAGCTGCCCGAACGGCAGCATGCCCCAGGTCATCAGGTAGACCGAGATCACCCGGCCCCGCACCTCGTGCGCCACGTGCAATTGCATCGAGGTCTGGTTGATGGCCAGGAACCCGGCGCTCATGGCGCCCGAGATGAAGAGAAAGACGAGCGAGGCCGGAAGGGCGTCGATCTGCGTGAAGAGAATCACCGCGGCGCCAAACCCAAGACCGCAGATCACCTGGCCGCGCGGCAGGGTGCGCACCCGTTCGCTCTGCGCCACCGCGAGCGCGCCGGCCACCGTGCCGAGTCCGACCGCGGTCAGCAGCAGGCCGAGCCCGCCCGAGCCGAGTCCCCGTTCGTCCCGCGTGATCACCGGCATCAGGTTGAGGTAGGGCATGATGAAGAGGGTCGGGATCAGCGCGCCGATCACCAG
>JADLGF010000292.1 GCA_020849415.1 Thermomicrobiales bacterium | reverse complement strand
TGGCGATCGCGCCGATCCAGCCGCGCAATCTCCAGGTTCACTGGCCTGAGGGGAACGTACTGCTGCACCCGACCCGCCGATCACCCGAATCGCACGTGCCCGATTACAACGCCTTCGTCCGGATCGAGCGGGCGGCGGTCGCGGCGGACTGAACCGATGGAAGGGCGCGGCCGCACCCAGACCCACGTGCGGGTGACCACCGTTTCCGGCGGCGTCAAAAAGGTACGGCGCGATGTCGTGACCACCGAGGAACCGCTCGAAATGCGCGTCGAGGCGGGCGGCGTTTCGAAGCGGGTGGCGGTGACGATGCGCACGCCCGGTCACGATTTCGAACTGGCGGCCGGCTTTCTCTTCTCCGAAGGGATCATTAAGGGTATCGACGATGTCGCCACCCTCGGCTACTGCGTCGGCAACGACGGCACCCCGCAGGAATACAACGTTGTCAGTGTCGATCTCCGTGCCCCCAACCTGCCCACCTTCGCCGGATCCGAGCGCAACTTCGATGTCAGCAGCGCCTGCGGGGTTTGCGGCAAGGAGAGCCTCGATCAGATCGAGCGGCGCGGCATCGCGCGAGTGACGTCATCGCTGAGCGTCCCGGCCGATCTCATCACCGCCCTGCCCGATAAGCTTCGCGCCGCCCAGCGGGTCTTCAGCGGCACCGGTGGACTCCACGCCGCCGGGCTGTTCGACGCCGAGGGCAATCTGATCGCGCTGCGGGAGGATGTCGGCCGGCACAACGCGGTCGACAAACTGATCGGCCAGCAATTGCTCGAAGGGAAGCTGCCGTTGAGTGAGCGGATCATGCTTGTCAGCGGCCGGACCAGCTTCGAGATCGCGCAGAAGGTCGCGGCCGCCGGCGCCCCGATCCTGGCGGCGGTTTCGGCACCCTCATCACTGGCGATCGATGTCGCCGACCGCTTCGGCCTGACCCTGATCGGCTTCCTCCGCGGCGACTCCTTCAACATCTACACCGGCGGGCATCGGATTCTATCCGCAAGCGAGGAGACAGGAGTCGCAAGGAATGGACGAACCGGCGCCCACCCACAAGATCAAGGCGACAATAGAGGAGATTGAATCGTTCGTTCATCGCCATCCTTCTCCACCGGCCGATGCCTGCCTCGATGTTTGGTTTGAGTATCTGCGCACATTCAAGTCCATTATCGGCAACGTCAATAACACCTTGAGCTACGCCTCGTGTTTGATGGCGCATGACTACCTTGTTGCCAATTGGCCGATCGCTCCGTTCGATGTGGTGAGCAAGCCCCGGGGTGCCAATGGGTTTGACATCGATACTGTGACCGTAGCTGGCGAGCGTTTGGTCGGTGAGATCAAAACCACCCTTCCGCTATATGTCACCCGTTTCGGCTCGAATCAGTTGACCGGCATGCGTAAAGACCTGGCCAAGCTGCACCGGGCCGACGCCGCGTTGCGCTTCCTGTTCGTCACCGAACCGACCGCCTGCGACGCCCTGCGCAAGCAACTGGCAACGCACCTCGAAGGCATCGAACTCGTCTGCCTCATTTAGAGCGTTAGTCTGAATGGCTGTCTGCTCTCCACTCGCACTCCTGCGCTGATCGCTAGGGTGGTCGCGTACCCGATCTCCAGACCGTCACGCAGCGCAGTGTGATGATTCCTGCTCTGAAAAAGCCATCAACTTGCCTGAGAACACAACCCGTCACTCAGAGCCCGAAGGCGAAGAGTCTTTCGCGAAGCGGCCCTCCGCCAGGATACGGCGCGATGATGCACCGCCGCTTCGCGGAAGACTCCTCGGTTCCTCGGAGTGACGGGAATTGGCGGGTGGGAACGTCGGCGCTCCTCTTTTTCATGCGCGGTGGCGAGGCGCGCCTCGTACCAACCCTGAATGACGAGGCTGATCGGTGAATGGAGCGTCACAGCTGATCATCTGGGTCTGGACATTCTCTATACCCTCAGTGTATACTAACGATGTTGGAGGGAAAACTCCCAAGAAACCAAAGGTTTTCCCGCAACTGATCACCGGAGCGTGCGGACTGGACGTACAACGCCGTAGCGCCGGGACTGAACGGGCGACGAGGCCCGTTCCGGCGAGAAAGGTCACACCGCCATGGAATTCGTCATTCTCGGAATCGTGCTTTTGCTCATGCTCCCCGTGGCCCTGCTGCCGTTTGTCAGCGCCGCCGAGGAAACGATGGAGGCCGATCTGCGCAACCTCCGGACGCCCAAACCGGCGCCGACCCAGTTGAAGACACCCGCCACCCTCGAACCTCGCCAGGCCGCGTAACCCGCGTTTTGCTTCACCGTCACCCTGTCGATTCGCCCGTTCGACGAACGGTATACACCGAGTGTATAACCTGCCCATGGAAAGCTCACTCGCCCTCCTCGGGCTCCTCTGTCCACAACCCAGCTACGGCTACGACCTGAAGCACGCCTACGATCGCTTCTTCGCCACGCGGCGGCCGCTCGCCTTCGGGCAGGTCTACGCCACGCTCTCCCGCCTGATTCGCGACGGCTTCATCGTCGCGCTCGGCGAGGAGGCGGGCGACGGGCCGGACCGCAAACGCTACGCCGTCACCGATCAGGGTCGCGATCGGATCGGCCAGTGGATCTTCACCCCCGATCCACCCAACGATCACCTGCAGAGCAATCTCTTCGCCAAGACGATCATCGCCCTCCTGATCGAGGACGATGCCGAACGCCTCCTCGATCTCCAGCGCGCCGAGCACATGTCGCGCATGCGCGAATTCACCGCGCTGAAACGGGAAGCCGACATCGCCCACGTCCTGATCTACGACTACGCCATCTTCCACATCGAGGCCGATCTCCGCTGGATCGATCTGACGAGCGCCAGGCTGCTGGAACTCAGAAAGGATGTCGCTCAACGATGACCGCACTCCTGACCCGCGAAACGGCGCAATCGATCCCGGCCGACGGGCCGATCCTCTCGGCCCGGGCGGTCGTCAAACGCTTCGGCCAGACCGAGGCCTTGCGCGGGGTCGATCTCGACATCGAGCCGGGCGAAGTGCTGGCGGTGATGGGTCCCTCCGGCTCGGGTAAATCAACCCTGCTCCACTGCCTCGCCGGGGTGCTGGCGCCGGACGACGGTAGCGTCGTATTCGACGGCATCGAGATCAGCCGCTTGAACGAGCGACAACGCTCGCTGCTGCGGCTCAACCGGCTCGGCTTCGTCTTTCAGTTCGGCCAGTTGCTCCCCGATCTCACCGCCGTTGACAACATCAGCGTTCCCCTGCTCCTCTCCGGCGTGCGGCGTAATGAAGCGCTGAAGCGAGCCGATGATTGGCTGGAGCGGCTCGGACTCGGCGACGCGGGACAGAAACTTCCGGCTGAGCTCTCGGGTGGACAGGCGCAACGGGTCGCGGTCGCGCGGGCGCTGGTGACCAACCCCACCGTGCTCTTCGCCGACGAACCGACCGGTTCGCTCGATTCCCTCGCCGCCGAACAGGTGATGAACGCGCTGCTCGATCAGGTCAAAGCGGCGGGTACCACCGTCGTCATCATCACGCACGATCCGCGTACCGCCGCCTACGCCGACCGCGAGGTGATCGTGCGCGACGGCCGGATTCCGGCCGGCAACGGGGTGCGCTCCGCATGATCCGCACGATTCTCCAGCTCACCACCTTCGGCAACGAGCAATCCCGCTGGCGATTGGCCGGCATCGTCCTCGGCATAGCGGTCGGAGTTGGGCTGCTACTCACGCTGCTCGGCGCCGCCCAGGGTTTGACCGATCGCGATCAGCGCCGCTCGTGGCTGAACGTCAATTTCGAATACCGGCTCGACGAGGATGGCGAAGCCTACACCCTGACCGACGACACCGTGATGGTCGGCCGCTTCACCGATTACGTCGCGGGCGACGCGATCGAGCGGATCGATGTCGCCGCCACCCAAACCACGAACGAGCGGACCCCGTGGGGCGATCCGCTCCCCGCGCCGGGCACCTACTTCGCCTCGCCGGCGCTGATCGAACTGATCGAATCGCTGCCGGGCGAACAACTTGGCGATCGCTTCGGCACATTGATCGGCCCGATTCCGGACTCGGCGCTGGGAAGCCCCGACTCGCTGTACGTGCTTGCGGGCGTCGACGAAGCCACTCTGGGCCAATTCCAATCGTGGTGGATTCAGCCGGCCCTGGCTGGCGACGCGAGCGGCTCGAACGTCGTCTACCGCATCGTGATGGTCATCGGCGGCATCGCCATGTTCCTGCCCGTGCTGCTGCTGATTTCGACCACCACCCAGCTCGGAGGCGCCCAGCGCGCCGAGCGCCTTTCGACGCTCCGGCTGATCGGCGCGACCCCGGAATCGGTGACCCGGGTGGCGGCGATCGAGATGGCGTTGCTGGCACTGACCGGCGCCTTGCTCGGCACCGTCGGCTGGTGGCTGCTGCGGCCGGTCGGCGCGCGGTTCGTGGTCGATGAGGGCCGCTTCTTCCCGTACGATCTCGATGTTTCGATCGCCACTATCGTCGCGATTGCCATCGGCGCAATGCTCACCACCGGGATTGCCGCCGGCGTCCGGATCGCCCGCATGGGCATCGGTCCGCTCGGCGTCACCCGCGAACGGAGCGAACACGCGCCGTCACCGCTCAGCCTCCTGCCCCTTTTGGCCGGGCTCGCGCTCTTCGGCGGCGTGACGTGGGCGTTCAAAACGTCAAACGTCGATGTAATGCTGCTCTCGCTGGCGATCATTGGCGGCTTCGGGCTGACCTCGCTCGGCATCATCTGGGCCGGCCCCTGGCTGACCAATTGCGCCAGCCGGTTGGCCGCGCGCTTCGCCGGCAGTGCCGCCGGTGTTGTGGCCGCGAGCCGCATCCGCCGGCACCCGGAGGCGACCTTCCGCTCCGTCAGCGGTCTGGTGCTGGCCGTCTTCACCGTCACTGTCTTCGCCGCCAGCGCCAGTTCCGTGCTGGAGGCGGATGACCCGCGCGACGGCGCGCAGGTTTTCCCGCTTTCGACGGTCTACGCCTACATTCACGAGGGCGCGACCGAAGCCGATCTCGCCGGCGTTGAGCGTGAGATCGAGGCGGTGCCAGGCGTGCTCGGCGCGGTCATCGCGATGGAGGATCGGAACGACCCCGGCTCCTGGCTGGTGCATCGCGACGATGCGCCGCTGCTCAATGTGCGAATCGAGGATGATCGCGCGTGGGTGCGGTTCGACGCATACAACTACATCTGGGGTGAACCGGACGCCGAACGTCCGGGACAGCCCGGAGCCGCGACCCTAGCTGGCGATCTCCCGTTTGTCCTGATGGTGGCCACCGACGGCAGCGACGGCGTGATCGACACCGTGCGCACCCGGCTCGAAGCCTCGAACCAGATGGCGAGTCTCGCCCGGACCCGCGCTGATGACATCGATGTCACCACCCGCAAGTTCGTCAACAGCCTGGCCAATCTCGCTTACATCGGTATCGCGATCACGATCCTGATCGCCGGCATTTCGCTCACGGTGGCGACCGCCGCCAGCATGCTCGAGCGGAAGCGGATCTTCGGCCTGCTGCGGTTGATGGGGATGCCGAACGGCGTGATCAGCCGGATCGTCGCGTTCGAAGCGGTAGCGCCACTGGTGGCGGTGCTGGCGATCACGATCGGCCTCGGGTTCCTGATCAGCTGGATGATGGTGGAGGGCCTCTCCTATTCCCGCACCCTGCACGCGCCCGATATCCGATACTACCTGGCGATCCTCGGCAGCCTCGGGCTGGCGGTGCTCTCGGTGCTGGCCGTCACGGGCCTGGTCCACCGCAACACCGGCGTCAACCAGACGCGGTTTGAGTAGACGGGTTCCGGGTTCCGGGTTCCGGGGAATTGTGTGACGCGGATCGCCCATGCTTCAAAACCATGGGCTAAATCAGCCGAAAACCCCTTCGGGGTTGGGTTTGCGCGACGTGGAACTCAGTGCCGTAGGCACGTTCGTCTGACTTGGAGCGGTTGCCGGAAGTGTGGTCATTATTCCGGCACCTCATAGCCACAATGGCGAACGAAGGCGCGGGCGTCCTCCTCGGTGATGCGATCGCGTCCTTCACCGATGGCATCGACCAGCGGATCAAACGCCCGCGCCTTGGCTCCGCGCGGGTAGGCGTTGAGTTTGGCGTTCGCCAGCTCGATCGGATTGAAATCCGGGGAGCAGGCGGGCAGGAAGAGG
>JADLGF010000291.1 GCA_020849415.1 Thermomicrobiales bacterium | reverse complement strand
CGGCCAGGCGATTGTCTGCGCCGAAGTTTCATTGCCCCAGGAATCCGGCGAGACGTCCGGGACGTCCGAAGCGCAATCGACCGAACCCCCGGCGACGACCGAGATTGGTGGCGGCGCGGGCGAACCCTCCGTCGAACAACCCGCCGGCACTGATGCGGCGACGACGGAAGCGAACTCCTCCACACCCGAGACGACGGACAGCGGCAGCGAAGACGAGGCGGTCAATCCGGCGTCGGTGATCGTCGATCCGGAAACGACCCCGGAGACCGGAGTGCCGGCGACCCCGGCGCGCGTGACCATCGTCGCTTACCTGTGCGACGTCGATCCGGGCACCGCTGATCCCGCGACGGCGGGCTGCGCCCTGGCGCCGAACGTGAACTTCGCCGCTTCCGACAGTGGCGGCGGACTCGGCACCGCGACCACAGACGGCAGCGGTGTGACCGGCTTCGATTCCACGACAGGCAGCACCTTCATCGTTCAGCAAACCACTGTGGTCGACGGCTACCGTCCGACCGGGGATGGCCGGTACGAAGTTCAACAACTCGCCGGCGATTTGACTATCACCGTCGTCAACGTGCTGCGCGTCGAGCTTGGCCGGCTGCAGATTGTGGCCGGGCTCTGCCCGACCAGTGGCGAAAGCCGCACCGAGTTCACGATCGCCGATCAGAGTCACGTGCAGACCGCCAGCCTGACGGAATGCGGCGCGAACCCGGGATCGGTTTTCACGATCACCAGTGACGCCCTCCCGGGCGGCAGTTGGACGATCCGGACCGAGGCCGATGGCGCGTGGCGCGGCTATGTGCCGGCCGGGACGTACACGGTGACCGCCTCCGATGGCACCGTGAGCGATCCGATCGTGGTCATTGCCGACGCGGTTTCGGTCGCGGTCGCGGTGAGCTACATCCACCAGGACCAGGGCACGCTCGACCTCCAGCACGTGCTGTGCACGGCCGGCGTCGATGGTGAATACATCGCCGTCAATCCCGCCGGCGCGCCCGATGCGTCGTGCAGTCCGGCGCGGGCAAACATCACCCTGGCTGATGAACTGGCCGGGACGTCCACGACGATCCTCGTGAGCGACAACGGCAGCACCCCGGTGGCGCTGAAGCCGGGGCTTTACCGGGTGACTGGTCCGGCCGGCATTGCCAGCGACCTGGTCACGATTACGGCCGAGCAGACCTCGGTGGTGCGAGTTTCGACCGTCGCCACGGTGGGATCCGTCATGATTCACGGCAAGCTTTGCCCGGCCGGAAACGGCACCGCCCCGGCGAATCCGGCGGCGACCTGCACCGCGGTCGCGGGTCAGCAGAGCGTGACGCTGGCGGGCCCGGGCGGCTCGCAAACGATCACGACGTCGAGTTCCGGCACGACCTCGGTCAACGGCCTGGCGCTCGGGAGCTACAGTCTGGGCGGAGCGACGGTTTGCGCCGTGCGTGACGCTGATGGTAACGACGCGTCGAACTTCACCGTCAGCGGCGGACAGACGACCTCCCTGACCGTTTACCACTGCCCGATCGATGACGGCACCGGTGGCGGCCAGAATGGCGGCGGTACGTCGGGTCCGGGGAACGGTGATGGCACCGGCGGAAACACGCCTCCGCTCGGGAACTCCGGCGGCAGCCCGGACGATGGCACCAATCCCAACCTGAACACGGGCGGGGTCGGGGGCGACGGTCCGGATGCGGACGGCACCGGCGGGACAGCGGTCCTCGGCATCTACGCGAGCAATTCGCACCTGTTGGTGCGTGGCCTGCCGGCGGCGGGCTCGGGCAGCACGGCACCCTCTGATTTCTGGTGGCCGATCCTGCTGCTGACCGGTGCGGGCGGACTGGCCCTGATTGGCCGGCGTCAGCAGAAGCTGGCGAAGCAACGCATCCGGCGC
The DNA here is from genome assembly GCA_020849415.1 of Thermomicrobiales bacterium. Taxonomy (GTDB): domain Bacteria; phylum Chloroflexota; class Chloroflexia; order Thermomicrobiales; family UBA6265; genus JADLGF01. The sequence goes on along the minus strand of JADLGF010000291.1, from coordinate 2,930 downwards.
GATCGGTAGCGCTCGACTCCTGAGCCTGAACAGATACGAGACACCCGGCGCAATTCAGCGCCGGGTGTTTCTTTGTGCGTATCGACGCGGAAACCATTTGGTGTTGTTGCACGCAACGATGTTGTGGTGCGCGACGTCAGCGGAAGAGCACGCCGCCGATGACGGCGCCCGCGACGATCGCGAGAAGATTGACGGTGTCGTTGGTCAGGAATCGCCATCCGCGCGCATACACCGTGGTCGTACCGCAGCGGTGGACGCGGCGTTCCGTGATCTCATCGCAGGCATGGCAGCGGTTCTGGAGTTGCACGCTGGCGCCGAGCAGGCTATCGAACAGACTCCCGCCGATACCGGCGACCGTGACGGCAATAAAGAGCTGCGCGGAACTCGCGCCATGATCGCGCAAGAGCGTCGCGGCGAGCGCGCCGATCGTGGCGGCGCCGGCGACGGTTGCCAAGGTGCCCAGTGGAGAGACGGCTCCCGAGACGCCGCGCTCGACCGGCCGAAGCGTGGTGATGAGGCGCGGCTTCGATCGGCTGAAGGCGCCGATTTCGGTGGCCCAGGTGTCGGCGGCCGCGGCGGCGAGGGAGGCGGCGAACGCCCCGAGGAGCCAATCGCGGTCGAAAAGCCACCAGGCAACGGCGCAGATCGTGGCGACGCCGCCATTGGCGAGAACTTGCCAGGCGTCGCGGTTCGAGCCCCGTTCGACATTGGCTCCCTGGGCGGGACGCAGGCGGCCGGTGATGCGGGAAAGGATGGACGAGGTGATGAAAAACGCGATCAGGAGTGCGCCGGCGCTCCAGCCGGCGGCTGCGGTGATCGTGCCGCCGATTAGGGTTGCCGCGAGCGCGCCGCTGCGGTTCAGGGCGTGGAGTCGCCAGGCCAGTGCCGAGACGAATCCGGCGGCGATGAACGAAAGGATGACGGTGAGAATGACGACGAACTCCCCGCGAATACGGCGTGCTGCGGGAAGAATCGGGGCAGCGGTCGGGTGGCGCAAGTGGGCCGGAACGGGGTAGGATCGTCTCTGCGCTTCGAGCGCCTGACTCCGTAGCTCAACGGCAGAGCAGCGGACTTTTAATCCGTTGGTTCTGGGTTCGAATCCCAGCGGGGTCACCAACAGAAACATCCTGATATCAGTTTTCACCTATTGGCCCACGAGCCTCTGGTGCTGAGATACATTGACGTCGGGATGGCAGCACGTTGTGGCGAACGGATATGGGAACCAGGTCGCCGCCGTCCGGACCCAATGACGCATCAATGTGGAAGAGCAATAGAGCCTGGTCCAAACGCCGGAGAGCGCTGTCGTACGCATCTTCATCACTCGCAAGACAAAGCGGTACATCGCCATCGATCCGTTGTCGCCGTGGATGTAAGAGGTAACTGACAGGGCTGTGCGTGCGATGCTCCTGGATGAGTTGGGACTGCTGGAAGACCCGGAGGAGATCGGCTGGCCAGCGGATGAGCCGGTCGACATTGCACTGATGGTCGCCGATTGATCGCTGACAATTGAGTCGATTTTGAGAGCCCGTTGGCGTGATCGCCGGCTGGCTCTCAGTTTCCAGTCCGGGCGTTCATGTGACATCAGTTCAGAACAGCGGAGACGCTATGGAGCGCAGTTCATCCTTTAGGGGGTCTCGGTCGCGAGCAAAGCTCGGGCGGTGTCGAGTGAAACGCGACGATAGTGTTCAATCGGCCGGCCAGTCTCCATGACCTGTTCCCGCCCCTCGAGAAGCCTGGCTTTGTTCTCTGGGTCAATCTGCGCTGATTTTTCAATTACTGCCGATACGTATGCCTCGGTCGCCGTATTACCAGCCGCCGTGACGTCGGCGTCCTCCGCCCGCCCATTCGGCGCATACGCAAATGCCGATCGCAGACACCCGCTAGCCAACGTCGCGCGGCCAAATTTGGGGGTCCCGGGCTGACCGTCAGGTACCAGCAGGTGGGTGATGGCACGATCGTTGATGGCACGAAGCACAGCTTCTGGCTCGTTGGCGACAACGACTTCCTTATGGCCTGGCCAAATATCGAGCATCGCGTGATTGCCATGCTGTTGCCCGATATGGAAAACGTAGTAATCGGGGTACACAAAGAAATCGTCCCCATGCGCGCGCTGCAGATCGTAGAAAGCCGTGATCGCTGCCAGGATCAGGACGCTGGCACCAACTGCGCCTCCTGGCTCGTGGACGACGACGCCAAGCCGGTCGCGTGCGTCAAATCCATCGAACAACTCTGGGATGGTGACCTGGTGACCATCAATCCGCACCGTGAATGAGTCGCTAGTCAATTCTTCGGACGAATGCACGTCGAGATCCTTCCCAGAAACAGCTGCCGGGGACGTTGAAAACGTGATCGAGCCACAGAACTCCGCCGCGCCGCTCTATCTTGAGGCCGATTCCACGTCTAATCCACCGTCGATGCAACAGTGTATCGCGTTCGCCGCGCCTCGAAGTCTCATGAATCGATTAAAGGGACGAAGACACCAGCGGCATATTCCGGGTCTCTGTTTGGCATTGGGCGTTTTCGACTGTTCGGCGGCAATTATTCCCTGTGACCGTCGAGATAGTGAGTAATGGTGCCTACGCCGCCTTTGATCGGCGGAAACCCCCGGAGTACCGACCGGGCGCCGGCCGTGATCGCGCTCGGAGTGGGGAAGTCGGGGTCCCACACCCTTCGCTCTCATGAGCGTCGATACGGAATTCCCGGGAGTTCCTGTCCGGTTGAGCGCGATCCTCTCTTCTTCCCGTGATCGCCCGAAGCAGAGAATCTGTTCCTACGGCCACCATGAGCAATGCGGGAGAACCGGCAGTCCCGCCGCGCGATCACGCTAACATCCCCGCATGAGACAACCCGAGATAGACGAATCTCGCCATCTATAACCGGATTTAGCGCGAGCTAAGGGAATGCGGGGAATGTGGGTCCCGCCAGGTGGT
>JADLGF010000290.1 GCA_020849415.1 Thermomicrobiales bacterium | reverse complement strand
GGCTGGTTCGATCCCGATGATCCGCCCGACCTGGCCTTTGCGCACGATCCCGGCATCATCGAAACGTGGCGATCGTGGCGCGAAACCGGTCGTTTGCGCGGCAAAGCCTGATAAACTCAGAGAAGCACGAAACCTCGCGGCGCCGCGCGCCCGACATCAGGAGCAACCATGGAACTGAGTGGAGAACACGTTTTCAACCTGCCGCGTGAGCAGGTCTACAACATGATGCTCGATCCCGAGGTCCTCAAGGCCTCCCTGCCGGGCTGCGAAAAACTCGAGGCCATTGGCGAAGACGAGTACGCCGCGACGATGAAAATCGGCATCGCCATGATCAAGGGCACCTTCTCCGGCAAGGTCCGGATTACCGACAAGGTCGCGCCCGAACGCTACACCATGCACATCGAGGGATCGGGGCCGCAAGGCCAGGTGAATGGCTCGGGGCAGCTCGAATTCATCGACAATGGGGACACCACGACCGTGAAATACAACGGCGAGGCCAATGTCACCGGTACGATCGCGCGCGTCGGGGCGCGTATGATCCAGCCGGCCGCGCGCACGATCGCCGGCCAATTCTTCAAATCGATCGAAACCAAGGGGTGAGTTTCCTGCGACAATCATCGAACCGGCGTTGATGCGTTGCCCATGACGCCGGTTCGATCGTTCCGGGAGATTATCGCTGTGACTCTGTTTTGCCAGAAAGGGAGACAGCATCAGTGAAAACGTCGATTACCATCAACGGCGCCGCGTACGCCGCCGATGTCGAACCACGGACGTTGCTCGTCCAGTTCCTGCGCGATAACGCCAATCTCATCGGCACCCACACCGGCTGCGAAACCAGCCAGTGCGGCGCTTGCACTGTGCTGCTCGATGGTGAGCCAGTCAAGAGCTGCACCGTGCTGGCGGTCCAGGCCGATGGCCACGCCGTTACGACCGTCGAGGGTTTGGCTCCGGCCGGCTTCCTGCACCCGGTGCAGGCCGCTTTTTGGGAAAAAGGCGGGCTTCAGTGCGGTTATTGCACCGCCGGCATGCTGAACGCCGTTGTCTCGCTGCTGCAGGAAAACCCGAATCCGACTGACGATGAGATTCGCCACGGGCTGGAAGGCAATATCTGCCGCTGCACCGGCTATCAGGGGATCGTCGATTCCGTCCGACTCGCCGCCGAGAAGATCGCGGCCGGCGGTGCGTTCGAGCCGGTCAAGGCCTAGTTCCGGAGGATCCGCAACGATGTACCCGAATCCGTTCGAATACCACCGGGCCGGCAGCGTTGAGGAAGCGATTTCCCTGCTGCAAGAACTGGGCGAGGACGCCAAGCTGATCGCGGGTGGCCATAGCCTGCTGCCGACCATGAAACTGCGCTTGGCCAACCCGGCGCACCTGATCGACATCACCGGTATCGCCGGCCTCGATCACGTCACCGACAAGGGCGACTACATCGAAATCGGTGCGCTCACCCGACACGTCACCCTGCTGAAGGATCCGATCATCGCCGCCAAGGCGCCGTTGCTCGCCCTGATCGCGAACGAGGTCGGTGATCGCCAGATTCGCGCGCGCGGCACGATTGGCGGCGTCGTTGCGCACGCCGATCCGGCGGCCGATTACCCGGCCGGTCTGGTTGCGCTCGAAGCCGAGGTTGTCACACTCGGCCCGGGTGGTGAGACGGTTACCCCGATCGACGATTTCCTGATTTCGATCTACACCACCACGCTCGGCCCGGATGAGGTCGTGACGGCGGTGCGCGTGCCGGTGCAGCCCGAAGGCACCGGCGTCGCTTATGAGAAGCTCGCCAATCAGGCCTCCGGGTACGCCATCATCGGCGTGGCCGCGGTGGTTTCGCCGGGTGCGGTCAAGATCGGCCTGACCGGTTTGTCCGACCGGGCGTTCCGCGCCAGGGAAGCGGAAATGTCCCTCGCCGGCGCCACGCTCGATCTGGCCTCGATCAAGGCGGCGACTCGCGGCATCACCGCGGGCGTTGAGGTCTACGGTGACATTCACGCCTCCGAGGCCTATCGCCGCCGGGTTGCGGACGGCCTCGCCGCCCGCGCGGTCGCGAAAGCGGCCGGACTTTCCTGAATCGAATCACGATGCAGAGCCGGGGGTGGTGATCCGCCCCCGGCTCTCATTGTGTGCGATCGTTCCAGGACTCCGTATCCCGGTTGACGGTGGCCCGGTACCCCTCTACTATTCCGATGCGGATGGTCGGATTTATCCGACCGCGCGGTGCGGTTGTCTTCGAGTGAGTACTGGAGGGGTTCCGGGTGCCCATCAACTACGAATCCGTACGTTATCCGATGGCGATTCGCCTGGTTGAGGTGAAGTCCGTGACGCGGGTGACGCCGAACATGGCGCGAATCACGCTTGGCGGTGATGAACTCGCCGGCTTCGAATCGCGCGGTCCGGAGGATCACTTCAAGATGATCTTCCCGCAGGACGGCCCGGATGCGCGCCCGATCCTGCCGACCTGGGGAGAAAAAGGCCCCTCGCTGCCCGAAGGGGTGGCGCGTCCCGCATCGCGTGATTACACGCCGCTCGCCTTCGATCCCGACAAACTGGAACTGACCGTCGATTTCTACGTCCATGGTGACGGCGTCGGCTCGAGCTGGGCGAACCAGGCCCGGCCGGGCCAACTCGTCGGCATCGCCGGACCGCGGGGCTCGCACATTGCGGGCTACACGGCCAACTGGTACCTGCTCGCCGGCGACGAGACGTCGATTCCGTCGATCTCCCGACGGTTGGCCGAGCTTCCGGTCGGCGCCCGCGCCTTCGCCTTCATCGAAGTGGCGAATGCCGCCGAAGAGCAGCCGCTGCCGACCCAGGCCGACGCCACGATCGCCTGGCTGCATCGCGACGAAGCTAAGGCGGACGCCGATCCGGACGGTCGCGGCCTGGTCGAGCGGGCGCTGGAGTGGTTCGAATTCCCGGAGGGCGAGGGCTTCGTTTTCGCCACCGGCGAATCGAACGGCCTCAAGAGCCTCCGCCGCTACCTGATCAACGATCGCGGGTTCGCCAAGGAGAACCTCTCGTTCAGCGGCCACTGGAAGC
>JADLGF010000289.1 GCA_020849415.1 Thermomicrobiales bacterium | reverse complement strand
GTCGAGAAGAGAATCGCCAGTAACGCCAGTTCGGCGGTGACCTGCAGCCGATCCCACATCAGCGGCCCGATCGGCTTGGCGGAGCGGAGCGACGATCCGAAGTCGAATCGAAGCACCGCCCCCATCCAGCTCAGGTACTGCTCGTGGACCGGCCGATCGAGCCCGAGCAGGCGCTGCATCGTCTCCCGCTGACCGGGCGTGAAGCTGTCTTCGGCCCCGATCATGCCGTCGACGACATCCCCCGGCAGGAATCGCATCAGCGAAAAGACCAGCAGGGAAATACCGAGAACGGTCGGAATCAGCAGCAACAACCGCCGAATGACGTAACTACTCATGGCCCTCCCAACGGAGCCGTGAGGCGTGGGGCCGCAGGCGTGAGGAGTCAGGCATCGGTCGCGCCAACCCGGCCGGTAACGGCTGGTAATCAGTCACTACCATTCCTCACGCCTCACGCCTCAGACTCCCATCGCAGTGGCGGGGCCGAACGGGGTGGCGCCGCCGTAGAAGAGGCCGGTTTCCGGATCGATCATGATCCCGTTCGGACGCGCCAGCACCGATTGCGCGGCGGTTTCCTCGCGAATGAGGAGGTTGTGGCCGCGCCGCCGCAATCCTTCGAAGGCGGCTTCTGAGAATCGGGAATCGATCTCGACCGTCGCGTTCTCGGCGTGTACCCGGGGGGAGGCGATCGCCTGCTGCGGACGCATGCCGTGATCGAGCACGTTGACCAGGCACTGGAAAATGGCCGAGATCACGCGCCGACCACCCGGCGCTCCGATCGCCATGAAGGGCGCTCCCTCCTTGAGCACGAGGGTCGGGGTGCCGGCGGTCATGATCCGCTTGCCGGGACCGATGGTAACGATCGAACCCGGTTCCGGATCGAACCACATAACGCCGTTGTTCAGGAGCACGCCGGTGTCCTTCGCCACCACCGCCGACCCGAAGTGGGCGCCGAGGGTGGAGGTGCAGGAGACCATGTTGTGCTCGGCGTCGATGACATTGAAGTGGGTGGTCAGCCCATCACCGTTGATTGAAACGCGGCCACCGCCGGCGCCGGCCGGGGCGTTCGGCTGGAATGGCCAGGGATCGAGCGGCTCGACCTCAGGCGTCGCCCTGAGCGGATCGATACTCTCACGCCGGGCGGCGGCATACGCCTTGGAGATCATTCCTTCCGAAGGCACCGGGGCGAATTCGGGATCGCCGAGGTAGCGGAAGCGGTCGATGAAGGCCCGCCGTTGCGCCTCGATCACGAGGTGGGTGGCGGTGGCCGTGCCATACCCGTAGTCGGCCAGGTAGTCGTTTTCGAGAATGTTGAGCGCCTCGACCACCGTCGGGCCGCCGTTGTTGTGCGGCGATTGCACGATTTGATAGCCGTGATAGTCATTGAGCGGAACATCGTCATAGAAACGGGGTTTGTAGGCGGCGAGATCGTCGTAGGTCAGCACGCCGCCGTTCGCCTTCATATCGTCGGCGATTTTCTGGGCGGTCTCCCCGGTGTAGAAACCGGCGGCGCCCTTTTCGGCGATCAGTCGCAGGGTGCGGCCGAGGTCCTTCTGGATCAATCTGTCCGGACGCTCCATGTAGGAACCGGCGACGAGCAAATTGCCGTCGGGCCGGAAAAAGGTGCGGATCGATTCGGGGAACCGGCGCAACCGCGCACTTTGCATCGCGAAGACGTGGGAAACGTACCAGTCGAGTTCCCAGCCCTCTTCGGCCAGCCGGATCGCCGGCGCCATCACCTGGGCGAGAGGGAGCCGCCCCCAGCGCTCGTGCGCGGCGCAGAGCGCGGCCGGAGTGCCCGGCACCGCCGATGCGAGGTAACCGGTGTTGTTCGCGTCGTTTTTCGTTGCGCGCCACTGATACACGCCGGACCGCTCCGACTGATCGGCCAGTTCGAAGAGATCGGGCGATATCGCCGCCGGCAACGGGCCGGTGCCATCGATCACGTGGTTGCGGCCGGTTTTCGCGTCGTGCGCAACCAGCACTGCGATGGCGCCGACGCCGCTGTTGAAGGGCTCGACCACCCCGATCGCGAAGCCGATCGCCACGGCAGCATCGAAGGCATTGCCACCCTGACGGAGGACTTCGACGCCGGCTTCGGCGGCGAGCGGGTGCATCGCCCCGACCGCGCCCCTGGTCGAAACCACCTCCGATTTCGTGATATTGATGACGCTTTTCTTCGACATGGAACGGGTGACTCCTTGTCTTCCCGAGGGAATCACCGTCCGGCACAACGCCGGACGGTGATCCGCGCGCTGCTGGTTACTCCTGGATCCAGGAACGGACGATCGCCTTGCGCATGGCGGTGAATTCGGGTTCGTACCCTTGCACGCGCGTTCGGAGTCCTTCGATGTTGAGCGCGTTGTAGGCGTACTGGTAAGGGGCGCCCCGGTCCCACATCATCTGCTGAATCTCGTCGAGCTGCGCTTTCAGGGCGACGGAGTCGACCGTGGCGCGCGCTTCGTCGAGCTTGGCATCGACCTCCGCATCCTCGAATCCGTACACATTGCCGCTGCCGGTGCTGTGGAAGTGGTTGAAGAGGTAATCGACCGGATCGGCGATGAAGGTCTGGCCGACGACGATCGCCTGGAAGTTCCGGTCCACCAGATCGGCGAAGTAGGCGCCGTACTCCATTTGCAGGACCTCGGCGTTGACGCCGATCTCCGCCCAGTTTTCCTTGGCGACGAGCGCGATCGCAACCTGTTCGGGCCGCGAGCACTTGATCTCGATCGTGAGATCGGACACGCCCGCTTCGACCAGGAGCGCCTTGGCGCCTTCGACGTCGCGCGCGGCGTACCAGGCGGGGAGCTTATCGAGCGCAATGGACCAGTCACCCTGACCAGCAGGGATGAAACCGGTCAACTCCGCCGCGCCGAAGCGGGCTTTCTCGATCATGTCCTGTCGGTCGGTCGCCATGTCGAGCGCCTTGCGCACGCGGGAATCGGCGAGGGGTCCTTCCACCACCCGCAGGCGCGTTCCCATCATGTAGGCCTTCTGGCTCTCGATGATGGTGACATTCTCGTCGTCAGCGAGGCGGGCGGCCGCTTCGGCGTAGAGATCGACGTAGTCCGCCTGCCCCGAGCGAATCCAGGCGACGCGGGTGTCTTCTTCCACCATCAGCTTGAAGATCAGTTCATCGACGTACGGAAGATCCTGGTTCCAGTAGTTCGGGTTCTTGACGAAGCGGATGTAATCGCCGCTGACGATCTCGCCGACCGTAAAGGGGCCGGTGCCGTTATGGACGTTGCGGAGATCGCCGTTGTCGGTCGAACCGGCTTTGATGATCTGGCTCGGTCCACCCGTGCCGAGAATGACCGGCAGGGAGAGTTTCGGCACCGAGGTGGTGATCACCACCGTGGCGTCATCAACCGCAGTGACGGAATCGATCGTCGCGACCGTGGTGCGGCCAGAGGCGGCGTTGTCGGGATTGAGCACGCGTTCGAGCGAGTAGACGACGTCGGCCGCGACGAACGGGCTGCCGTCGTGCCAGGTCACACCCTGCCGCAGGTGGAAGGTGAATGTCTGATTCGCGTCATCAACCTCGAACGATTCGGCCAGGCATGGTTGCGGCTGGAGATTGGCATCGAGCTGGAGCAGGTTCTCGTAGACGAATTGGGTAGCCTGACGGGCGGCGAAGAGCCCGTTCAAATGCGGTTCGAGATCGACCCAGTCAGCCTCGGTCACGAGTGTGATCGTGCCGCCGCTCACCGGGTCCTGGGCGACCGCCTGGCTGAGCAGCCAGTTCGGCGCCAGGAAGCCACCCGCGGCGGCGGCTCCGCCGGCCTTGAGGAGATGGCGGCGCGACAGGTGAATCGTGCGATCGTTCGACATGGTGCGGTTCTCCTTCCTCTCGGTGAATGCTGATGTCCGTTGACCCCGGAAGTTGCGGCGCCGGAATCCGACGACTACTCGATGCCGACCGCCGTGGCCGGCCCGATGTGAACCACGCCGGCACGCAGGAGCCCGGCTTCATGGTCGACAACCACCGCGTTCGGGCGCGCGAAGGCGATCCGGGCGGCGGTCGTTTCCTGCGGCGTCAGCACGTGGCCGATCGCTTCGAGTCCGGAGATTGAGGCGGCGGGAATCCGGGTGTCGTATTCGACCCTGGCTCCCTCCGTGTGGACGCGGGGCGCGGTGATCGCCGCCTGCGGTCCCATGCCGTAATCGAGGATGTTCAGGAGGACCTGCGCCACGGCCGTGATGACGCGGCGGCCGCCCGGCGAACCGATGGCGACTTTCGGCTGTCCATCCTGCAGGACGAGGGTGGGGGAACCGGCGGTCATCAGCCGCTTACCGGGACCCACGGACACCAACGATCCCGGTTCAGGATCGAACCACATCACGCCGTTGTTCAGAACGACGCCGGTTCCCGCCGGCACCACTCCCGAACCGAATGGCGATCCAAGGGTGGAGACGCAGGCGACCATATTCCGATCGCCGTCGATGACGGTGAAGTTGGTGGTGGCTCCCTCGCCGATCCGTTCGCTGCCGGGAATGACCGGCGTCCCCGAGGCGGCCTGAAACGGCCAGGGATCACCGGCCCCTTCGTTCGGCGTGGCGCGATTCGGATCGATCCCGGTGCGACGATGCGCGGCGTAGCCGTCCGAAACCAGGCCTTCGAGGGGAACCGGCGCGATCGTGGGGTCTCCAAGGTGCGCGAAGCGATCCTGGAACGACCGCCGCTGCGCCTCGATGATCAGGTGGAGCGCCTGGCTCGAAAGGAATCCGAGCGCCGAGAGATCGTCATGTTCGAGGATCTTCAGGGTTTCGATAACGGTCGGGGATCCGTTGTTCACCGGAGATGCGATCAATTCGCAATTGCGCCAGGGCACCCGCAGCACCGATTCATGAACGTGGGCGGAATACGCGGCGAGATCCGCCTCGGTCAACAATCCGCCGTGAGCGGCCATATCGGCCGCGATCAAGCGCGCGGTTTCGCCCTTGTAGTAGCCATCGGCGCCATTCCGGGCGATCCGGCGCAACGTTTCGGCGAGTTCCGGCTGCACGAGACGATCCTGCTCGCCGCCGATGACGGGCGCGGCCAGTGGCGAGCCGTCCGGACGCGTGAAAATGCGTTTGAGTTCCGGGAACGGCCAAACCCGGTGCGCTTCCATCGCAATGACCAGGGCGATGTACCAATGGAGCAGCGCCCCCTCTTCGGCCAGCCGGATAGCGGGCGCCATCACGACCTCGCGCGGCAGTTTTCCGTAGCGTTCATGGGCGGTCAGCAGGCAGGATGGAGTGCCAGGCACGGCGGGCGAGAGGTAGCCGGTGTGATTGGCGTCGTCCTTCGTCGCCCGCCAGCCGTACCCGCCTCGACGTTGATCTTCGCCGAGCAGGGTGAACACGCCGGGGTGAATCGCGGAGGGCAGGGGGCTTGTACCGTCGATCGCAACCGCTTTTCCGGAGGCGGAATCGTAGGCAACCATGACGGCGATGCCGCCGAGGCCACTGTTGAACGGCTCGACCACACCAATGGCAAAACCGGTGGCAACGGCGGCGTCGATGGCGTTGCCGCCCAGTTCCAGCATCTCGATGCCGGCTTCAGCCGCCAGGGGGTGCATGGCGGCGACGATGCCGCGCTTCGAGACAACCTCGGTTTTGTCCAGCATCAGTTCGCTGCGTGTTCGCATGATTGCTCCCGATCGATCAGGCTGAAACGGCCTGGCAGGATTCGCGGATGACCAGGGTGGTCGGGACGAAGATCTGCTGGTGCTCGACCTGGTCGGCGTTGCGGATTCGTTCGAGCAACCGGTTCGCCGCCAGTTCCCCGATCCGCTCGAAGGGACGGCTGATCACGGTCACGGGCGGATTGCCGTGGCGGAAGAGATCGACATCGTCGAGGCAGATCAGGGAGAGGTCGTCCGGTACCCGCGCGCCGCGTTCTCTTAACGCCTGGAGCACGCCGACGCCGATCTGGTTACCGGCAGCGAGCAGGGCGGTGGGTGGATCGGCCTGATCGAGCAGGCGAGCGCAACTCTCTGCTCCGAAATCCTGCAGAAAACTGCCGACGAATGTGTCCGATTCGCGCGGTTCGAGCCCCGCCTCGCGCATGGCCAGGGTGAAGGCGCGGAGTCGTTCGCGGCCCGGCCGGATCGTGAGCGCGCCGCCGATGTAGCCGATGCGCCGGTGACCGAGCGATTTCAGGTAGGTGATCGCGTCGCGGGTACCGGAGAGGTAATCCGTCAGAACGGCGTCGGTCGCGGTCCCTTCCATTTCGCGGTCGAGCAATACTATTGGCTTCGATGTCTTGCGGACCTCTGCGATGAGCGCTGGACTCGATTCCTCCGAGATGGCGAGGATGAAGCCATCGACCCGGCGGCTGCGGAGCGTGGCGAGTTGGTGGGCGTCCCGCTCCGGATCGTGGCTCGATGTCGAGAGAAGCAGGGTGTAGTTCTGCTGGCGGAGCACGTTGTCGACCCCTTGCGCCATAGTCGAGAAGACCGTGTCGACGAGATCGCGAATGATGAATCCGACGGTGAAGGTCGCCTGGGTGCGGAGTGAGCGGGCGATCGGATCGGGCTCGTAGCCGATCTCGTTGACGATGGCGAGGACGCGGTCGCGCACAGCGGGCCGCACATTGGCCGAGTTGTTGAGCACCCGGGAGACAGTCGCGACCGAAACATTGGCCCGTTGCGCGATCTCCTTGATGGTGGCTCCGGCGTCGCCTGGCATGGTTGGTCGGCCTTTGCGTGCGAATGGATTGATAACGTTTTCTGAAAACGATTACATCGTAGATGCAACCTTTCAGCCTGTCAAGAGGCATGCCTGGATGCCCGATCTGGCTGACAATGGCCGGTAAACTGCCGCTGGCAGCTGATCTGATGCTACAAGCAGGACTAAAACGATCGAATGCGATGATATCGATTTCAGAAGTTGATTCGTCAATGGTGGATACTCCGGGCAGCGTAGAGGAAGAAAACGAAGGGTAACGGGCGCGCATGTTGAAGGAACTGGGGCGGACTGACTGGATGCAGGCGTTGGGAATCGCCGAAGAGGAGATTCCCGAGGTGCTGCTGTTGCGCGGAACGCGCAATTTGCGCCGGCATTTCACGGGATACCGCGAGCTTTTCACCGACGTTCGGGAGATCGGTTCACCGAACGGGCTCTTCGAGGATGTGTTAATCGGTCGGCTCGGGGAGCGGCGGATCGCCTACGCCTCAGTGTACGGACCGGCGATGGCGTCGGAGATCACTCACGTTTTCGGCCGGTTGGGAACGCGGTTCGCGGTTCAAACGGGCGTTTGCGGCGCGCTGGCGCCGGAGCTCATGGCGGGCGATCTCGTCATCGCCACCAGCGCGGGCTGCGGCGACGGCGCGACCATCTGCTACTCACCGGAGTGCCAATCAGTCGCCGCCTCGACGCGGCTGGTCGATCTGGCCCGGGCAGCGACGACCGGAGGGCAGGCCTGTTTAGCCCCGATCTGGACCACGGCCGCCTTGCTGGCCGAGGGTGTTGATGACATCGATCGCTGGGCCGAGGCCGGCTTTGCCGCCGTCGATATGGAAACCGCCACTACCTTCGGGGTCGCGGCCTGGGCCGGCATGGAACCGATTTCGGTGCTCAGCGTTTACGACAACCCTCGCCAGGGAGCCCACCTCGGCATCGAGGAATCCGACAAGGACCACCTCCGCACCGAAGGCGAACGCCGCGCCCTCGAACTCGTCCTGTATCTCATGCTGAACGGTTGAATCGCCCGCCTTGAAAGCTCCTTGGGCTCGAAGCCCAAGGCTAGGGACGGAAGTGCCTCCGGCACTTTGGAGCCGGCGGGTCCAGAGAATCGATTCCAACTCCAAAACTCGGAACGCGGAACCGGGAACTCGGAACCCAGGCGTTATTGACATGACTTCGGCACTTTGTTATTAAATTGAACCAAGCTCTGTTTTCGGTACCCGACGCCCTTCCGGGAGCGTGCATGACCTCCGATCGCCGACGGTCAAGCGAATCCACCCTTGCCGAGCGCACCGATCGGGTCGCGCTCAGCCGGACCACGCGCGACTCCCGGCGGCAGATCATGGCGCTCCTGCTCGAACACGGGCAGCTTTCCCGCACCGAGCTCGCGCGCCTGGCCAATCTCAACAAGCCGACCGTTTCCAGCCGGGTGGCGGGGCTGATCGACGATGGCCTCGTGCGCGAGGTCGGCTCCGGTGTCTCGACCGGCGGACGCAAGCCGATCCTGCTCGAAGTGCGGGAAACCAGCCGCGTCGTCGCCGGCATCGAATTCGATGCCACTTTCTGCAAGGTGCTGCTGGTTTCGCTCACCGGGGAGACACTGGCGGAAACCACCATCCCGATCACGGAAACCGATGTCGCTTCGGTCGTCGATGCCGTCTGCGAAGGGATCGATGCGGTGCTCGAAGGCTACTCGCCAGCGGCGTTGCTTGCCTGTGG
>JADLGF010000288.1 GCA_020849415.1 Thermomicrobiales bacterium | reverse complement strand
TGATCTGGTACTTCTTCCGGGTCTCCGGGATAGCGCTGGTCGTGCTGGCGCTCGGCCACCTCTTCATCACGCACTACGCGAATGTGCCATCGGAAACGACCTTCGACTTCGTTTCGAAACGCTGGGCAAATCCGCTCTGGCGATCGTTCGACTGGATGCTGCTCCTCTTCGCGCTCTGGCACGGCATGCTTGGGATGCGCATCTCGATCAACGACTACATCCGCCGCGACGGCCTGCGCGTGCTCGCATCCTCGGCCAACTGGCTGATCGCCGTGGTGATCACCGTGATCGGCACGATGACGATCATCGGCTTCGACGAGGAGATGTCGCGCACCAACACTGGCCCGCTTTCGGGCGAGATGTGGATCGCGGACGTGCTCGGCTACTCGCTGCTGGTGATTTCGATCGTCACCTACGTGGCGGTCGGCATCGCGCTCATCTGGATCGTCAAGAACCTGATGAAGGGTCAGGTGCCGATCTACAACGGGGATACCGGCCAGTACGCCTGGCTCTTCCACCGCCTGACCGGCATCGGCATTCTCTTCTTCCTGATCGTGCACGTGATCGACATCATGCTCATCGGCCTCGGCCGGGATGTGTACGATCACGCCGTCAGCTTCTACGCCAAGTGGTACATCATTCCGATGGAAGTGTTGTTGGTCGGCGCCGTGATCTACCACGCGCTGAACGGACTGCGGATCGTGGCGATCGACTTCTGGAGTCAGGGCACGCACCGCGAACGCCAGATGTTCTGGATCGCGCTCATCGGCGCTGTTGTGCTCACCATCCCGAGCGCGGTGATCATCATCCTGCACGAGTTCTAGGCCGAGTCAACTTCGTCATTGAAAACGCCCGTCCCGGATGTCCGGGGCGGGCGTTTTGCCTTGTGAGCCTGCGGTGACGCCAAATCGACCGACCAATCACCGTCACGAAACTGTAACGATCGTCTGATGATTCCGTGACGGGTGCGTTCTACTATCAGGATGCCGGACCGTTGAAGGTTACCGGCGCCGGAATCGGAGCAACGCCGCTCCGATGGAGTTTTCGCGAAGGAAGCGACCCCCTATGTTTCTCCCCTACACCGCCATCGATCTCGTTCGTGTGATCGAAGAGGAACTCACAGGCCGTCATCGAGCCGCTGAGTCGAGCCGGCAGCGGTTGCTGCCAGACACGCAGATGCGGTTGCCCGTGACTTCGGCCACCCGCACCCGCTTCTCCCGGTTGCTCAGCCGGATCACCAGCAGTACGCCGGCGTAACACGCCGCCGGTCCAGGACCGACTACACATGGAACGAGCGGAGCCGCGGACAATCACCCGCGGCTCCGCTCATTCGTTGACTTACGGTCCGGAGGTCGGCTCCGGTTCGGGTTCGATCGCCTCGTCGGTCGGCGTCGGTAGCGCATACTCGGTCGGTGAGGGTGTCGGCGTCTCGATCGGGGTTGGTTCCTCGGTTGGGATGGGAGTTTCGGTTGGAACCGGGGTCACCTCTGGTGTCGGTGTCGCTTCAGGAGTGACGGTCGGTTCGGGGGTCGGGGTTTCTTCCTCGCCGGCTGGGAGGAAAGTGGCGCCGCCCTGGATGTTGACGGCGTTGGTCTGCTGATTGAAGCTGCGCGATTCGGCGCGAACCGAGTTGTTGCCGTTCGGCGCCCAGTTGGGCACCAGGATATCGACATTGGCGCTGCCGGTGTTGGAGGTGAGACCGCTGCCGACGGTGATCCACTGGTTGGTGGCGGGATTCTTCCAGCGGACGATGAAGGTCTCCTTCTTGGCGAAACCGCGGAGCGAGAAGTCGATCGTCTGCCCGCGCAACCCAGGATTGGTGTTCGATTTGATGCGCGGAGCGATTTCGAAGGTCGCGGTGCGGGTGACGCCGCCGCCAGAGAAGATGATCACCTGACCGGGACCGCCGGTGGTGGCCGGCACGCGGAACTTGCCGCTGGCAACGCCGGAGCCATTGGTGCGAATGGTTTCGACGAGCAGGTGACCACCACTGAGCCGCTGCCATGTGATGTCAACGTTGGTGTTGGCGGGGAAGCCGGTCACCGAGTAGGTGATCCAGGTATTGACCGTCTGGCGGGTTGGCGAGATGTTCACCGTCGGCGGCCCCGATGGCACGACCGTGGGTGTCGGCGTCGCCGTCGCCGACACTGTAAATGTGATCTTTTGTGCATTCCCGTTGGCAGGGAGTGCTCCTATCCATCCGACTCCGCCGCGCCAAAGATGGACCGCATCCACCCTGAACGTGTCAGCATAAGCATTCGGGAATGTCATGGTGAACGTTGTTGAAGCGTTTGGTTGGATGACTCGTGCAGTGGGGTCTGGCGACGTTTTCCAGTATGTGTTCTTGCTGTCCTTCCCTTCGATGTAGGGGAATATGGCTGGCGACGGGGTGTTGCCGTGGTTTTTCAGCGTAACGGAGAATGTCACGGTGCCACCGGGGATATTCGGCGAAGACGTGATACGAAGGGCACCCTCCTGGCGCACGTCGGCATGGACCATGAACGTGATCTTCTGCGCAAAGCCGTTTGCAGGAAGTGCTCCTATCCATCCGACTCCGCCACGCCAAAGGTGAACCGCATCCACCCTAAAGGTGTCGGCATAAGCATTCGGGAATGTCATGGTGAACGTTGTTGAAGCGTTTGGTTGGATGACTCGTGCAGTGGGATCTGGCGACGTTTTCCAATACACGTTCTTGCTGTCTTTCCCTTCGATGTATGGGAAAATGGACGGCGATGCCGTGCTGCCGTGGTTTTTTAACGTAACGGAGAATGTCACGGTACCACCGGCGACATTTGGCGAAGACGTGATACGAAGATCGCCTTCCTGTCGCACTTCGGCAGGAGCGCCTGTAAGTGAGCCACCGGTTGCGTTGCCGTCCGGCACTCCATCGACGCCCGCCGCGCCACAATTCGAAATCCGGTTGTCGCTCCATGTCAGGAGGTGGTTCCAATCCTGTGTTGGCAATCCAGTGATGTCTTGCGCGACTCCGTTTCTGAGGGCGGCAAAATGCAGGTGGTAGCCTGTCGATTGTGACCCCGATTTGCCCGAATATGCGACCAGATGATTGCGCGGCACCACATCGCCCACCTGAAGCGTGCGGTTCTCTCTCGGGTGTTTGCCATAGCTGTTCAAGTGGGCGTACATCGTACGCAGTCCGTTGCCGTGATTGAGTTCAAGAATATTCCCGCCGCCGCCGCTGTCTACGTAGATCGCAGCAACGGTGGCGTCTCCAACGCCGGGGTTGTAGACGGCTGTATTCGCGCCGAGGTTGTAATCAATGGCCCGGATGTTCCCTTGGACGGTGCCGACGTGCAATCCACAGCCCGGCCCGACGTTGATCAAAGTATTGCCAACGAAGGGCACTCGATAGAGCTCCGGTGGATACGTGCCACGGATCACGCGTTCGGGGTTAGCGGACTCTTCGCTTGTTTTCCCACCAATGACGGATATCCTGGGAGCGGCCTTGGACTCATAGAGCGTGCCTGTGAATGAGAATAAAAGAAGAGCCGCGAGCGAGACATAGAGGAATCTGAAGAGTGCCCTTGTGATCAACAACGGTTGTCTCCTTGTACGTACGTATCACTGAATCGATCACTTGCCTGGACACCATTGCTGCGAGTAGATCATCGACCGATGACCTCACTCCTTCTGATTCCAATGGGTGATGGCAGATCCTGCTAAATGGTAGTGGTGATTAGCAACATGGAGTAGGCTAATTCATTCCGAATTTTCCGATTTTGGGGGTGAAAGCTCCAATTTCCCGTGGGATTGGTGGGTTGGGATGACGCTATGAGTTGTTATGGCCATTTGGGCTGGGCATTGGCGGATGAACCCCATCGCTGAGCGCGGAATCAGCTCGGTCGTCTTGCTGATGGTCAGCTGCAAAACAATCCATCGGCGGGCCGGCCGCGGGGAATACCCGCGGCCGTCTTTGAAGCAGTTGAAATCATCTAGCGAGTAACAAGGAGATGGCGGCGCCGTTTTGCTGGGCCGATTGTTCGATGGCGAAGAGGGCTTCGTGGGTGTTGACGGCGTCCCGGACGTTGGCGTGGCTCTGCCGGCCGTTCCGGATGCACGACACGAAATGATTGATCTCGCCGTCGAACGGATGATGACTGACCAGCCCGCTGTTCGGGGTTTCGGTCGGGAACGTGGCCCAATCGGTGGCGCCGACCAGCTTGCGGCTGAAGAAACGGTTGTCGCGGAGTCCGCCGTCGGTGCCGAGCAGATCGACATTGAATTGATACGGCATCCACTGCGCGACGCAGGCCGAGACCTTCCCGATCGCCCCGTTCGCGAATTTCACCACCGCCGCCTGCATGGGCGCGTGGGGCGCCTCGAGCGCGCCGCGCGTTTCCACCGCGCTCACCGAAACGATGTCACTCCCCATCAGGAAGCGGGCGAGATCGACGGCGTGGCAACCGCCGAGCATCATCGCGCTGGCATCCATGTGGGCGATGTGGTTTTCCGAACCGGGGTACCCCGATTGCTCGGGATTGTGCCAGTAATCGGTCTGCACGTAGAGCAGATCGCCGAACGTGCCGTCCTGAACAAGGGCGCGGGCCGTTTCCACCATCGGGTTGTACCGCAGCACGAACCCACACGCGGAAACGATGCCGGCGCGGGTGACGGCAGCATCCATCGCCCGCAGTTGCTCGAGGTTCATTGCGATCGGTTTCTCGACCAGCAGGTGCTTGCCGGCGTTCGCGACGGTGATGACATCCTGGGCGTGGCGGGAGTGGGGCGTGCAGATCGAGAGGGCATCGACGGCCGGATCGTGCACCAGGTCATCCAGCGAGTGGTACAGGGTGATCGAGCCGGGATCGATGCCGACCTCGCGCGCTTTCGCTTCGGCGCCGGCTTTGGTGCGGCTGCCGATGGCCACCACCCGGCAATGCGGGTTGCGGAGATACGCGCGCAGGTGTCCGGATGAAACCGTTCCCGCCCCCCAAATCGCCACGCCGATCGTGTCGTTCCTCGACATCGGTGCCTCCTCCTCAGGTGCCGCCGGTTTGCGGCGGATCAATCTCGCGTCAGGCTCTTCGTGCCATCAGCTTATCGCCGTCCGCTCATCTTGTCCGGCGCCGAATCCGGGCATCGCGAGCGCGCGTCGAATGCGTGAGAATTGCCGCCATGATTACCGTCGATCAGACGGCGCGAATGACGACCGAGGTGAAGGGTTTGGTGTCGAGAATGGTTCTGCTACTCATGGTGCTGGCCGCGGTTATCGGCGGGATGGCGGCGATTCAACCGGTGATCAATGGCCGCCTGGGGCGCGAAGTCGGCGACTTCGGACTCGCGGCCATGATCTCGGTCGCGACCTCAACGACCTGCATGCTCATCTACATGCTGATCACCCGGCCGGAAATCCCCAGCCTGGCTCAGGTAAAATCGGGCCCCTGGTGGATGTGGACCGGCGGCATCATCGGCGCGCTGTACGTGGCGGTGTCGCTCGGGGTGGTGGCCAAGCTTGGCGCAACGACCCTCGCATCCGTGGTGCTCTTCGGGCAATTGAGCACCGCGCTGGTTGCGGATCATTTCGGCTGGTTTGGCATTGCGCAGCATGAGATATCGATCCCGCGCCTGATAGGGGTCGCGATGTTGATCGGCGGGGTCGCCCTGATTCGCTGGTTCTAGGGCAAGGAGATAAAAACAATGACCCTCGATACGGCGCTCGCCGCCTGTGGTACGACTGACGAAGCCGTTGCGCTCCTCTCCGATCTGGTTCGGGTCAAGAGCTACCCGGGCGAGGAGTTCGCCGTGCAGGAGGTGGTCGCCACGTGGTTGCGCGATCAGGGTCTCGAGCCCGAATACCAGGCCACTGCCGGCGAGAACCGGCCGAACGTCGTGGCGGTCATCCGCAACGGTGATGGCCCCACTCTGCTGGTCAACGGCCACACCGATACCGTGCTCGAAGCCGAGGGCTGGGAAACGAATCCGTGGGAGCCAACCCTCGTTGGAAACCGCCTGTACGGTCTCGGCGCGTGCGATATGAAATCGGGCGTGGCGGCGATGCTGCTGGCCGGCCGGGCGCTCGATCGCCATCGCGATGCCTGGAGCGGCACCGTCATCATTTCGTCGGTGGTCG
>JADLGF010000287.1 GCA_020849415.1 Thermomicrobiales bacterium | reverse complement strand
GGAGACGGGCTCGATGCACCAGACGAATCCCGGCCACCTCTCGTCCCTCCCGCACCACCACGATACCGCCTTTTTCATGCGCGGTGGCGCGGCGCGCTTCATGACAACTCGGAGTGACGGGGTTGGCGACAGGAAACGGTTGATGGTCTTGTTATCTTGCGTGGGGGAGGCGACACAAAACAGGGCCGGAGCGGAAATCGCTCCGGCCCTGTTTCATTGACGCGATGTCAACGGTGGTTTAGAGGTCCTTGCTGAGGGTGGCGAGGAACTCCGCGTTCGAGGCGGTCTTCGAGAGGCGGCCGAGCATCAGCTCGGTGCCTTCCGAGCCGCCGAGCATCGAGACCATGCGGCGCATCGTCCAGACCTGGCGCAGATCGTGCTCGCCGAGCAGCAACTCCTCGCGGCGGGTGCCGGAGCGTTGGATGTCGATCGCCGGGTAGATGCGGCGCTCGGCCAGCTTGCGGTCGAGGTGGAGCTCCATGTTACCGGTGCCCTTGAACTCCTCGTAGATGACATCGTCCATGCGGCTGCCCGTGTCGATCAGGCAGGTCGCGACGATCGTCAGGCTGCCGCCACCTTCGATGTTGCGGGCGGCGCCGAAGAAGCGCTTGGGCGGGTAGAGGGCGACCGGGTCGATACCACCCGAAAGCGTGCGGCCACTCGGCGGCACCGCCAGGTTGTACGCCCGGGCGAGGCGGGTGATCGAGTCGAGCAGAATCGTCACGTGCCGGCCGGCCTCGACGAGGCGCTTGGCGCGTTCGAGCGCCATCTCGGCCACCTTGGTGTGATCCTCGACCGGCTCGTCGAAGGTCGAGGAAATCACTTCCCCTTCCACCGACCGGCGCATGTCGGTCACTTCCTCCGGCCGTTCGCCGATCAGGCAGACCATCATGTGCATGTCGGGGTTGTTGGTGGTGATGCCGTTGGCGATCGCCTTGAGCAGGAGCGTCTTGCCCGCTTTCGGCGGCGAGACGATGAGGCCACGCTGACCCCGGCCGATCGGCGCCACGAGGTTGAGCAGGCGGGTCGAGAGGATGTTCGGCTGGGTTTCGAGGTTGATCAGTTCGAGCGGGAAGATCGGCGTGAGCGTGTCGAACGCCGGGCGCTTGCGGGCAGTTTCGGGATCGACGCCGTTCACCGCCTCGACCCGCAGCAGCGAGAAGAACTTTTCGTTGTCTTTCGGGGGCCGCACCTGACCGGAAACGCGGTCACCGGTGCGCAATCCGAAGCGGCGAATCTGCGACTGGGAAACGTAGATGTCTTCCTGGCTCGGCAGCAACCGCGGCCCGCGCAAGAAGCCAAAACCATCTTCGTTGATCTCGAGAATGCCGTCGCCGAAGATGTTGCCGTCGCGCTCGGTCTGCGCCTGGAGCAGGCGGTTGATCAGGTCGGGCCGCTTCATCCGGGTGTAGCCGGGGATTTCGAAGCCGCGCGCCATCTCGAAGAGTTCTTCGGGCTCCTTGGCATCGAGTTCGGCCACGGTGTACACCGGGCCGCTCGGGCGGCGCTCGGGACGCTGACGCGGCTGACCGTCGCGAGGACCGTTCGGGCGCGGACCGCCTTCGCCCGGCTCACCGGCCGGCGGCGCGTGCCGCTGCGGACGCTCACCGCGCGCGCGGTCGGGCCGATCGGGGCGCTGGGGACGTTCGCGTCGCGGGCGATCCCCGTTGGTGGCTGCCGGCGCTTCAGCCGGCGCCGCCACTGCGCCAACCAGCAGCGGTTCCTCCGCCGCGACGGCGGGCGCTTCAACGGCCGGAGCCGCAGCTTCTGACGCTTCGGTCGGCTCAGCGGCCGGCGCATCGAAAAGCGGCGTCATCTCCGGAGTGGCCGGTGCGCCAGACACTTCCGTCGCTACCGCTTCCTGGACGGCCTCCGCGGCCGGTTCGACCGGCTTGCGGCGGGTGCGCGTCGTTCGCCGAGCAGGTTTCGGCTCAGCAGCCTCTTCAACCTGCAGGGTCTCTTCAGTGGACAAGTGCTTGCCTCCGTGTTCTGAACAGATGGCGGGCGCGTGCGACATCGACAGCACGAAACGCGGCCGCAATGCGGATCAGTTGATACCTGGAAAAGTGCGATTCAGCATTCGTGGATGTGTCTGCGACCCCGGGAATTGCGCAATCGTTACCGGATCGGACTCAACGCAGCAACCCCACCGCAAAGCAGACAACCGCACAGGCCGGGGCTGGATTGACATCTCGAAAAGGAGTTCCGCCGGTCAAAGACCCAAGCGAATAGGCAGGGGTACGCGATACCTATCGTGCACCGAGGTACCCTAACACGACGGTGGCGATTCGTCAACAATCGTCGAAACACTGCGGAGTACCCGTACGGAAACGCGACCGCCGGCTACTCGAACCGAGCCGCAGGGTCGCCGTACACCACGTAGGCCATCCAGCTCACATCGCCGTTCGCCCGCGCCGACTGGCGAGCCTTGCCGGTCGCCACTCCAAGTGAATCACCGTCCATCAACGCCTGATAAAAGGCGACGGCGAACAACCGCGCTGCTCTCGATCGCACCTTCCACAAGGTCCCGACCACAGCGCCGGCCCCGGCATCCCACAGCACCTTCGGCCACCCGCTCGAGTTTCCGGTGCGTACCCCAAGTCGCCCAGTTTGGCACGCATTCAGGAACACCACCGGCCGGCGTTCCCTGAGCCGCAAGCTGCTCTGAACGTCGTCCGAGGTGAGTTTCAGAGGATCGAATCCTCCCACTCTTGGACGTACGCCGATGATCAGACTCGCCGAACCGATGTCGTCGAGTTCCGCCTCGCCATGGCAGGCGAGATGGATCACATCAGCCGTCCCCTGTTTCAGCAGCGCCTTGATCCTGGTCTTGTTGGAGGTCACGAGTTCCGGCGCAGAAGCGAGCTTGCCGGCGAGTTCTTCAGAGAAGAACGATCGCTCCTCGCCGACCGGATCGTAGCCGGGCTGACTCTGATAATCACCGATCGCGTAGTACCAGTTCACGGCTCGGAACGAGATCGGGGCCGAGGTGCCCGAGAAATGCCGCACGAGATCGTATTCGCCAAGGAACCGATCATCCAATGACTGGCGCGCTGATTTCGGGTTCCAGAGTTTGATCAACTCCCACGGAATGTACGGTTCGAAACTGCGCAGATGAATCGGGCCAATCTGATCCCGATGTTCCCAAAGCTCTCCCGCGAGATCCTCCGGAATGAGCGCCTTCGCCAGGCGCGCTCCCACGCCTTCGAGGCGATCGAGCGAGTCCTGGAGATCAGTTGCTGTCGGGGCGAAGGCATCTTCCAGCGACCGGTAATCGCGCATGACATCGCGCTGGAATTCGGACAAACCCTGCGTGAATGCCGGCGAAACGAACTCGCGGGCCGTCCACCCGAGTGCGCGACTGGTGATCTGATAGCGATAGCGGTTTGGTTCGAGCGCGCTCGGTTCGATCACCGCGATGCTCAGGGTGCGATCATCGATCGTTTCCACGTGGCGGGCTCGTCCGGTCACGGTCGCCGGCTCCCGGGGAGCGCTCCGCTTCAGCACCTTGATCGAGAACCCGACTGAGCCTACTTCCGCGCTTTCCTGCACGAACGCTATTTCGAAATCAGTGACCCCGGTAGTGACCGCCTTGATCGTGAAGGCGAGTTCGCGGGGAACGCCCGATTCAGGCGGCGCAACGCTTTGCGTCGCGTCGCCGATCACCTCAATGCTCGAACCGCTCGACCGCAGCGCAACAACGATCTCCTTATCCTCCGCCACCGATCCTGAATCGACGAAGTCAAGCGGTTCGGCCTCTTCTTCGAGCTCGATTCGAACGTCGATCCTGGCCGACCGGTTGACCTGGAGCTTCTCCGGCGCAGCCGCCGAAAAGACGACATCGATCATCGATACCGCATCGTCCTCGGGGCCTGCGCCGAAGCCCTCCTCCTCCGGAGGCCCATCCGCTGACAACGGCCGTTCCACGAACGCTCGGAAATTGGGTGAAAACACGGTGTTGGTGAAATCAACGTTGAGCATTTCGCCCACACGCACCACCGAAGCTCCATGATCCTGTCGCGCGATGTCCACCACTCGCAACTGGGACGGTTGATCGATCTGCGCCGGGCGAAAAACTGGAACAACGTGGTTCGCGTTCGACGGCGATTCAAGGTCCTCCCGCAACTCGAGGGTTTCTGCGATCGAGCGATCGCCATCAACAACGTCGGGCCGGTTGAACGTGAAGAGCGTGACTTCGTCCGGGCGCAGCACGTAGAAATGCCCGTAATCCCATTCAGGATTCTCGGGGAAGTGCATCCACCGGCGCACAACCAGCCAATCGCTGAAGTCCAGTCGTTGCGCAAGGTCGATCAATTCTGCGATTGGGCGATCCGCATCGATCTCCTCGATCCGGCCCTCCAACCAGGCGATCGTACCGTCAGGATCGAGTGACTCCGCCATTGCTACCCCACCGCCCGCTCGATTGCGGCCTCGTCGAACACCGCGAAGACATCAGTCACCGGTTCGATTCGGCGTTCCCGGGCGACCTCCAGATCACTTTCCAACGTGAGACGGTAGAACCCGGCTGCGAGATCTGGCAACACCGCGGCGAATCTCTGATGATCGGGTGAGGAAAACCGGTAAACCTCGTTTCGCGATCCATCCGTTGCTTCCACCCGGGCCGTCAGCCGGTGTCCCGGATCCGGGATGTCGAGTTCCGCCGTCAAGGCAATCGGCTCGCCGGCAGGATAGGCATCCTCGATATCGAATGTCGCTTTCGGGCGGGCGTCGTGCGGACCGAGGTAGGTTCCAACGTCGGAATAGAGTGAGGTGATGAAGCCGAAAAGATCGGTCAGTACCCCTTCGACCCCCTGCATTGACGCGTGCTTTGTCGAGGTGTAGGCGGACGACTGGAACTTCGGCGCCGGTGTCGCCGATACCCGGGGGACCGTGCCGTCACCGTCGCCTCGCTCGATGCGCGTATCAGCGATCAATTCGAGCTTGTCGCCCAGCATGAAACCGGTAGAGAGCGTTTGCGCGCGTAGACCGACCACCGCCCGAATCGGGAATCCGATCTGGTCGTGTCCGAACGACGGGTAATCCGCCTCCGAGCGATTCGCCTTTTCCGCCTTGGCAATCCTGTCGTGAAATTCGAACCAGGCCGATCGAACCCGTGGCTGATCCACCGAGATCGGCAACGATGCGTTGCGAATATGGACGAGCTTGCCATCGCCCTCTTCAACGCACTTGTAGGTCGGCAGGAGTTGATAGAGCGAGGTCAGCGATCGGACGAACGAGGTGGCATCGATAAGTCCGAAGGCTTTTTCGGCGCCATTCACCAGCACGCCGAGCGCCTTGCCGGCGCCACGGTATGGGGTGCCAAACGTGATTAGCGCGCGCGTATCGCGCCACCCTCCCAGCACCTCGATGTAGTACCG
>JADLGF010000286.1 GCA_020849415.1 Thermomicrobiales bacterium | reverse complement strand
GGCACGCACATCTGTGTGGTCGAGGTCGATACCGACAGCGGCGAACTCGAGGTGGTGCGCTACCTGGCGGTCGATGATGTCGGCAACGTCGTCAATCCGCTGATCGTCGACGGGCAGATTCACGGCGGCATCGCGCAAGGACTGGCGCAGGCACTCTTCGAAGGCGCCGTGTACGACGCCAACGGCGAACTGCTTACCGGCACGATGAGCGATTACGCCATCCCCAAGGCGAGCATGGTGCCGGTCTACGAACTCGATCGCACCGTGACGCCGAGTCCGGTCAATCCGCTCGGTGTCAAGGGCGCCGGCGAGGCCGGCACGATCGCCTCGACGCCGGCAGTCGCCAACGCGGTGATCGATGCGGTGGCGCACCTCGGAATCAAGCATATCGATATGCCGCTGACGCCGGAGCGCGTTTGGCGCGCCATCAACGCCGCGCAGGCGTAGGGAGGGAGAACCACGTGTTTCCTGAGCAATTCGCCTACCACCGGCCGGCTTCCGTGGGAGAGGCGCTTCACCTGCTCGAGACCTATCCGGACGCCAAGATCATCGCGGGAGGCCACAGCCTGCTGCCAGCGATGAAGCTGCGGTTGGCCGCGCCCGAAGCGTTGATCGACATCGGACGCATCGGCGAGCTGAAAGGTATAGCGGTCAACGGCGGCGTCACGATCGGCGCCATGACTACCTATCACGAACTGCTGCAATCGGCCGAACTGAAATCGGCGGTGCCGGTGATCGCAGAAACCGCATCGGTGGTCGGTGATCTCCAGGTTCGCTCGCGTGGCACGCTGGGCGGATCGCTGGCGCACAGCGACCCGGCCGCTGACTTCACCGCGGTGATGCTGGCGCTCGGCGCTTCGGTGACCGCCGCCAGCGCCACCGGCAGCCGCTCGATCACGACCGACGATCTGTTCGTCGATCTCCTCACCACCTCGCTCGAAGCCAACGAGATCCTAACCTCGATCGAGATTCCGGCGTCGGCGATCGGCGCGCGCGCCGCCTACGAGAAGCACGCGCACCCGGCCTCGGGCTACGCGGTGGTCGGGGTGGCGGCAGTGCTGAGCATTGATGCCGGGGGAAAGGTGACCGCCGCCGGGGTGGCCGTGACCGGAGCGACCTCGAAGGCGACCCGGCTCTCGGGTGTCGAGGCGGCGCTCCTCGGCAAGACGCTGGACGCCGCAACGATCGCGGAGGCGACGCAGAATGCGTCGGCCGGTCTCGAGGTGAACGGCGATGTCTACGCCTCGGCCGAATACCGGGCGCACCTGGTGAACGTCCTGGCGAAACGGGCGATTTCGCGGGCTGCGGGAATCTGATCCGGGTGGGTTCGAGGGCCCTTATGCTGAAAGCATAAGGCTTGAGACGGAAGAGGCTCCGCCCCATGGTTGCGTTCAAGCGCTGCCGGGGTGGAGCCTCTTTGATTCCGACGAAATGTTCGGTTAGTTCGCTTTGCCGATCATGTAGAGGAGTTCCGGCACGTCGGTGCAGATGGCGTGGACGCCGAGGTCGGCCAGGCGCTGGGCTTCGGCGGCGTCGTTGACGGTCCAGCCGATCACCGAGAGTCCCGCTTCGTTGCACTGCGCCACGGTTGATTCGTTCAACTGGCTGTGGTGCATGGCGATGCCAACCGCGCTGAGGCGCAGGGCGGTGCTGAACATCGAATCGCTGAACTGGGTGCCGAGGAGCCAGAGCTTGACCTCTCGGTCGAGGGCGCGGAACGCTTCCAGGCTACTCCAATCGAAGCTGGAGATACCCCACTGCCCCCGGTAGCCCTTGAGCGCCGCCAGAATCTCCCGCTCGATCCCGGCCTGCTTGACCTCGATGTCGAGAAATCCGCGCCCGCCGGCCAGTGCCAGCGCCTCGGCCAGGGTCGGCATGTGGTAGCCCTGTCCGACGTCGAGCGTCTTCAGCTCGGCGAGGGAGAGTTCATCGACGTTGCGCGGATCGCCAGCCCGGCGGTCCAGCGAACGGTCGTGGGAGAGGACTGGCACGTTGTCGCGGTCGCCCCGCACATCGAATTCGAGTCCCTGGGCCCCGCCCTCATAGGCGGCAGCGAACGCTTCGAGGGTGTTTTCCGGATGAGCCGAGGAAGCGCCCCGGTGACCAAGTATCAGCATGTCGATCGCTCCTCTTCCGGTAAACCGAACCACATCACGTCCTGATGATAATTCGCCGCCCGGAGTTTCGGGTACCGCGATCGCATTTGAGACGTCTGGATGGCAGCGACTCGTCGCGCGTGGGCGCTCGGGACGAACAGCGGCCTGATCCCGCCGTGGCTTTCGCGAAGTCCGTATTTTTACGGAATACACCGTGAGTACCATCCGATAAGGTTGGGCATCGGGGTCACCAGATAGGTGACTCGATTCGAAGCGGGAGGAGCCACCACATGAGTGGACAACAGCACTACGTTGATCGCATCCTCAGCCGACGTGAGACCCTCGAACTCGGGACCAGGCTTGGCTTGGCCGCGGGCGCCGCGGCTCTGGTTGGCGGACGCTTGTTCGAATCAGCCGCGGCACAGGATGCAACGCCCGAAGCGGCGTTTCCCCCGGCCGATCTGCCGGTGCTCGAAATCACCTTTGCGGCTGACGGATCTGTTTCGGCGGCCGCCGAATCGCCTGCTGGTACGACTACTCTTCGGTTCGTGGCTGACGGTGCGCCGTTCATTTCGAGCGTGATGTTCGTGCGGCCGGACGGTCTCTCCGATGAGGATCTGGAGGCCGGTTTGGCCAGTCCCGAGGTTCCCGAGTGGTTGCACACCACCCGGGTGAATGGCTCGGTCGATTTCGAGCCGGCGGCGCCCGGGGACGCGTTCGAGATCGTGGCCGATCTGGCGCCCGGCACATGGTACATCGTCGCGCTGGCGGAAATACCTGCCTACACGACCGTCGAAATCAGCGGCGATCCGGTGACAGTCGAGATCGAAGCCGCCGTGGAGGTGGCATTCGAGCACCACGATTTTACCCTGCCCGCCGAGGTGCCGGCCGGCGATCAGGTGTGGCGAGCGACGAATGTCGATGATGTCCTGCACCACATGGTGATCTTCGCAACGCAGACGCTGATGACCGACGAGGAAGTCCTCGCCGTGCTGACGGCGGAGGGAGGGGAGGAAAGCACCCCCGAGGCCGAGGCCGGACCGCCTCCGGTCTTCCCGGTGGGAGGCATCGGCATCCTCTCGAAGGACGAGGTTCTCTATCAGGTCGTTTCGCTCGAACCGGGATTCTACGCCGCTCTCTGCTTCCTCACCGATCCCGGGAATCCGGCGCCGCACGCGTTTGTTGGCATGATTGAGTCGTTCACGGCGGTGTAGCCGCCGAGCGTCCACAAAACACCTCATCGCACAGCAACGACCGGCCGATTCGGCCGGTCGTTGTTTCGTCCTGAGGCCCATAACTTGACACGTATCGTATCAACATGTATCATCTGGGAAGTGATAAAGGAGTCCATGTATGCTGCCTCGATCGAATGAGCCGGTATTCGTCATCAGTGTTGCGGCCCGGCTTGTCGAGATGCACCCGCAGACACTCAGAAAATACGAACGGGAGGGGCTGGTGGCGCCATCGCGCACAACCGGTAACCTCCGCCTCTACTCGGATCGCGATATCGAGAGACTACGGCAGGTGAAGTATCTGGTGGAGGAGCGGGGCCTGAACCTCGCCGGGGTGCAGATTGCCCTCGATATGACGCAATCGCTGCTGGATCTGCGCAATCGCCTGACGGGGATGCTCAATGGCTCCGATTCCGCCAGGGGTGCGGAACTCGTGGCGTCAGTCAAGCACCTCGATCACTCACTCAAGATGCTCGGCTACGTACCGTTGCGAGAACGCTCCTGACGGCACGCCCTCACGAATCAGGTACTACATGAACCAGGGTGTGCTGACGCACCCGCCGGCGCCGCTGACGGCGCGAACAAGGAGAAATGCCCCATATGGCCGCACCGAATCAGTTCACCGAAAAGACCCAGGAAGCGATCGTCGAGGCGCAGCGCGTCACCGGTGAGCGCAAGCTTGCACAGCTCGAGCCGGAAACAATCCTGGCGGCGCTGATCGATCAGCCCGATGGCATTGTGCCGCAGGTGCTGCACAAGATCGGCGCCGATCCGCTCGTGATCCAGCGCGAAACCGAAGCGGCGATCGCGAAGCTGCCGACGCTGCAGTTCAGCGCGGACGCGAGCGTGGCGCAGTCGGTCCGCAAGGCGCTGGAAGCCGCGGGTAACGAAGCGAAGCAACTCGGCGATGAGTACATAAGCACCGAGCATCTTCTCATCGGCATCACCGAAGGCACCTCGAACGCGCAGAAGCTGCTCGCCAAGCACGGCGTCACCACCGACTCGGTGCGCACCGCGCTGAAGAGTGTGCGCGGATCGCAGCGGGTCACCGATCCGAACCCGGAAGGCAAATACCAGAGTCTCGAAAAGTACGGCCGCGATCTCACGCTGGCCGCTGAAAAGGGCAAGCTCGATCCGGTGATCGGCCGGGACGAGGAGATTCGGCGCGTCATCCAGGTGCTCAGCCGCCGGACCAAGAACAACCCGGTGCTGATCGGCGAACCAGGCGTCGGCAAGACGGCGATCGCCGAGGGGCTCGCCCAGCGGATCGTCCGGGGTGACGTGCCCGAGGGGTTGAAAGAGAAGCGGATCATCTCGCTCGACATGGGCGCGCTGATCGCGGGCGCGAAGTTCCGGGGTGAGTTCGAGGAGCGCCTCAAGGCGGTGCTGAAAGAAGTCCAGGACGCCGAGGGCGCGATCATCCTCTTCATTGATGAGCTGCACACGGTAGTCGGCGCCGGCAAGGGCGAAGGCTCGATGGACGCCGCCAACCTGCTCAAGCCGATGCTCGCTCGGGGTGAACTGCACGCAATCGGCGCCACCACGCTCGATGAGTACCGCAAGTACATCGAGAAGGACGCCGCGCTCGAACGCCGCTTCCAGCCGGTTCTGGTCGGCGAGCCGACGGTAGAAGACACGATTTCGATCCTGCGCGGTCTCCGTGAGCGCTACGAGGTGCACCATCAGGTGCGCATTCTCGATTCGGCGCTCGTATCGGCGGCGGTGCTCTCCAATCGCTACATCACCGACCGTTTCCTGCCCGACAAGGCGATCGACCTTGTTGACGAGGCGGCGGCGCGGTTGCGCATGGAGATCACCTCGATGCCGGCCGAGCTGGATGAAACCCAGCGCCGGATCATGCAGCTCGAGATCGAGCGCGAAGCCCTGAAGAAGGAAACCGACAACGCCTCCCGCGATCGCCTGAAGGCGCTCGAAAAGGAACTCGCCGATCTCAAGGAAGAGGGCGATGCGCTCCGTTCGAAGTGGGATCAGGAGCGCGAGGCGATCCAGGCGATCTCCGATCTGCGTCAGCGGATCGATGAGACGAAGCTGGAGGTCGAGCAGGCGCAGCGTGGGTACGACTACAACAAGGCGGCCGAGCTGCAGTACGGCACGCTCGTGCAGTTGCAGGAGCAGGTCAAGCAGCAGGAGCAGCGGCTGGCGCAGTTGCAGGCGTCGGGCAAGCTGCTCAAGGAAGAGGTCGACGCCGAAGATATCGCCGAGGTAGTCGCCCGCTGGAGCGGCATTCCGGTCAGCCGCCTGATGGAAGGCGAGGTCGAGAAGCTGATCCATATGGAGGATCGCCTGCACTCGCGGGTGATCGGCCAGGATGAGGCGATCTCGGCGGTGTCGAACGCGATCCGGCGCGCTCGCGCGGGACTCTCCGATCCGAACAAGCCGCTCGGCTCCTTCATCTTCCTCGGACCCACCGGCGTCGGTAAAACCGAACTGGCGCGGGCACTGGCGGAGTTCCTGTTCGACGACGAGCAGGCGATGGTGCGCATCGACATGTCGGAGTACATGGAGAAGCATGCCGTCAGCCGCTTGATCGGAGCGCCTCCTGGCTACGTCGGCTACGACGAGGGCGGTCAGTTGACCGAGGCGGTCCGCCGCCGGCCCTACAGCGTGATCCTGTTCGACGAAATCGAAAAGGCGCACCCGGATGTCTTCAACATCCTGCTGCAGCTGCTCGATGACGGCCGGCTCACCGACGGTCAGGGTCGGACGGTCGATTTCCGCAACAGCGTGGTGATCATGACCAGCAATCTCGGCTCCAGCTACGTCACCGGACTAGGTGCGGCGGCCATTGACGAGATGCGCGAGAAGGTGATGGACG
>JADLGF010000285.1 GCA_020849415.1 Thermomicrobiales bacterium | reverse complement strand
ATGTGCTCGAAAACCTTGCCGGTTTCCATCTCCTCGATCGTCGCCAACGCCGCCGCCACCGAGCCGGCGTGGCCGTTGTAGGTGCCGGCGAAAAAGACCTTACCGCCCGGATTGGTGTTGAAGTTGTCCATGATCGCGCTCTTGCCGGCGAGCGCGGCGATCGGGAAGCCGTTCGCCATCGCCTTGCCCATGGTGGTGAGATCGGGCGTGACGCCGCAAACGCTCTGGTAGCCGCCGATGCCGTGGCGGAAGCCGGTGATGACCTCGTCGAAGATCAGCACGATCCCCTGCTCGTCGCAGAGGGTGCGCAGTCCTTCCAGGAACTCCTGCTTCGGCAGCACGCAGCCGATGTTGTGCGGGATCGGTTCGAGGATGATCGCGGCGACCTGCTCCGGGTGCGCCGCCACCGTTGCCTGCACATCGGCCAGATCGTTGAAGGTGCAGACGAGGGTGCTGTCGATCTCCTCATCGAGCATGCCGGCCGAACCGGGATCGCGCTTCCCGACCATCTCTGGCGCGCTCAGGCCGTTGCGGAGCACGTAGCCGTGCCAGCCGTGGTAGCAGCCCTGGAACTTGATGATCAGCTTGCGGCCGGTGACGGCGCGGGAGGCGCGGATGGCGTGGTAGGTCGCTTCCGAACCGGCGTTGCAGAAGAGCACCTTCTCCGCCGAGGGAACATGGGTGGTGATCTTGGTGGCGAGTTCCACCTCGTACTCGGTGGCGCCGACGCCGAAGAGATCGGCGTTCTGGATCGTTTCGGTGACCTTTTTCGTCACCGCGGGATAGCAGTGACCGAGCACGAAGGGGCCGAAGGCAGCGTGGTAATCGATGTACTGAGTGCCATCGACATCGTAGATATAAGCGCCCTCGGCGCGGGAAAAGTTGATCTGCGGTTCGATGCGCCGGATGGAGGTGTGCACGCCGCCCGGCGACACCTTGACCGCTCGATCGAGCAATTCGGCGCTGCCGGTCAGTGAACGGGTGGTGGTCATTGATTCTCCCTTCGATCGCTCAGTGGTTTGATGCGCGGTATCGGCATTCGCAGCGGCGACATTGTCGCCGATTTCCGCCGGGAGTGCGCGGTCACTGTTCACGGAACGATGCTGGAGATGGAGGGAATGTCCGCGATGCGCACAGTTTGTCGCGTTTGCGCGTGCGCCTCCCGGCCCGCTACGATCCGGGTCTACGGCTCCCCCTCGTTGCCTGGAAGGACGCACCGATGACTCACCCCCGGCTCGATCCGATCACCACCGAATATCTCCTGCTCGGCCTGACCATCGAGCGGGCATTTCCCGGCTTCGTCGATGCCTACCACGGCGATCCGGCGCTGAAAGCGGAGGTCAACGCCGCGCCCGTGCCGGAACCGGCGGCGTTGCTGGAGCGAGCCCGAGCGTTCGAGGCATCGCTGGAGGGCGCCGATATCGAACCGGAACGGATCGCTTTCCTGCGCGCCCAGGCGCGGGCGATGACCACCATGACCCGGCTCCTGGCCGGCGAATCGATGCCGTACACGGAGGAGGTCGCCAGTCTCTTCGATATCGATCCGGCCTGGACGCCGGAATCGACCTTCGACGCCGCCATCGCCGATCTCGATCAACTGTTGCCGGGGAGCGGCGATGTCCGCGAGCGAATGGTCGCGTGGCGGGATCGCACCGTTGTGACGCCCGAAGTCGCCCGCGAGATGATCGATCGTATCTCTACCGAAACCCGCGCCCGCACCGCGCGCTTGATCGAACTGCCGGAGGGCGACGAGGTCGAGTTCCGGATGGTTACGAACCAGCCCTGGAGCGGCTACAACTGGTTCCTGGGGAACGGAAAATCGCGGGTGGAGATCAACACTGATCTGCCGATCCGGGCGAGCGGTCTGCTCGATCTGATCGCGCACGAGGCTCACCCGGGACACCACACCGAGCACTCGCTTAAGGAGCAGCGTCTCTATCACGGCCAGGGGTGGGGCGAGTACGCCATCCAGCTGATCAACACACCGGAGTGCGTCATCTCCGAAGGAATCGCCACCCTGGCGGCAGGGTTCATTTTCGAAGAAGGGGAGGGCGCGGCCTGGATGGCCGGGCACATCTACCCGATGGCCGACCTGCCCGCCGATCCGGAACGGGAAACCGGCATCGCCCGGGCCGGCGCGGCCCTGCGGGCGGTCGGGGCCAACGCGGCCCTGATGCTCCACGATCGCGGCGCCTCCGAGGAGGAGGTGATCGCCTACTTCATGAAGTACGGTCTCGACGATGAAACCCGGGCGCGCCACCGCCTGAGCTTCATCGCCGATCCGCTCTGGCGCGCCTACATCTTCTGCTACCACGCCGGCCGCGACCTGCTGGCCGGCTGGTTGGATCAATCGGCCAACCAGTCTGAGCGCGAGGACCGTATCCGTCGCCTGATGCTGGAGCCGATCACGCCTGGTGGAGTCAGGAACTAACCCTCACCCCCCGCCCCTCTCCCGCTGCGGCAGGAGAGGGGAGTCGGACTCTCGTCTGGCAACTCCCCCTCTCCCGTCGCAACGGGAGAGGGGGTTGGGGGGTGAGGGTCTCCCGCGCACAAAAAACAACCACCCGGACTTCTCCGGATGGTTGTTGAATGTTCGATCTGGCCGGGGCGGGTGCTGCGGAGGCGGGACGCCGGCCCGATCAATCTGAATGCGCGCGGAGGGCCTTAGCGCATCCAGCCGATCATCGACTTGCTGAGTTCCTGGCGGCGGAGGTCAATCTTGGCCTCGTCGGCGGTCGGGTAGCCCGCGCCGGCCTGGATAACGTTGCCGTAGTAGCGGTTGAACCGGCCGACTTCGCTGAACGGGTTGAGGATCGCCTTGATGAGTTTCATGTTCTTCCTGGTTCCTTTCGAATCTGATTTCTCGCCCCACTCCGTTGTGGTTGACACCACTATATCACGATACCGCGATAAGTCAATACCTGGATTGTGATAAAACGATGAATCCCTGCCCTTTGCGCACAATTCGGGGTTGATTCGGGTTCGGGAGCCGGGAGCGGGCTACAATTGCCCCGCAAATGAGCTTGAATCGTTCGAAGAGGGAGTGAATCGCGTGGGCGATCGAGGGGAATTGCCGCTGCAGGGCGTGCGCGTGGTGGACCTGACGCGGGTGATGACCGGGCCGTACGCCACGATGATGCTCGGCGATCTCGGTGCCGATGT
>JADLGF010000284.1 GCA_020849415.1 Thermomicrobiales bacterium | reverse complement strand
GGCGGGCGGCTCTCTTTCGGGCGCGCCGCGTTCAGCCCGGGTCGCGATCGCTCCCGATCCGGCGTTCGATGAGAGAACAGCGCATGAGTCTCCCCCTGGCCTCCGCCGCGGGCGCCGATATTCCAGAGTCCCATTCCGAAGCGATGCAGTCACCGGCTCAGGAGGACACCGCGAGTCCGGACGTGGTTCCGGGCAACCGGCCGCTGACGACGGTGATTCGCGAGTACGTCGAACTGATGAAGCCGGGGATTCTCACCCTGCTGCTCGTCACCACCCTCGGCGCAATGTTCGTCGCCCAGGAAGGGGTGCCGCCCCTCTCCCTGGTGCTGATCACCATGCTCGGTGGCACGATGATCGCCGGCGGCGCCAACGTACTCAATTGCTACATCGATCGCGATATCGATCAGGTGATGCACCGCACCAAAAAGCGTGGCACCGCCAGCGGCACGATTCCGGCCGAGAACGCGCTCTACTTCGGGATCGGGCTGACGGTTATCGCCTTCCTGCTGCTCGGTTTCGGGGCGAACTGGTTGGCAGCCTGGCTGGCGCTGGCGGGAAATCTCTTCTACGTCGGTATCTACACGCTCTATTTGAAGCGGACCACTTCGCAGAACATCGTCATCGGCGGCGCGGCCGGGGCGTTTCCGCCGCTGGTCGGCTGGGCGGCGGTGGCGGGCGAGCTCTCGGTGGCAGCCTTCATCATGTTCGCCATCATCTATTACTGGACTCCGCCCCACTTCTGGGCGTTGGCGCTGCTGAAGCAGGGTGAGTACGGCCGGGCCGATGTGCCGATGCTGCCGGTGGTGGACGGCGAGGATCAAACCCGTCGCCTGATCCTGCTCTACACGTTGCTGCTCGCGGCGACCTGCCTGCTGCTCGCTCCGTTCGGATTCAGCTGGATTTACATCGTCTCGGCGATTTTCCTCAACGCCGTTTTCATCGGTTACGCCGCCATGTTGATGGTGCGTCCGAGCAAGGCGGTCGCGCGCCAGACCTTTTTCTGGTCGATGTGGTTCCTCTTCTTCCTCTTCGGCGCGATGGTCGCCGACCGCCTGATTCTGGCGTAGTTCGCGGTCCTGCTCCGGCGCCAACTCTTGATTACAGCCAAGCCGTGTAGGGGAGGGTCTTGTGCCCTCCCGCGGTCGCCCGTAGGCGACCGTCTCCGTCCGCCATCATCGAATCTCTGAATGGAATCGCCCCGAATCGGAACGAGTGGCCGGCCATTCGGCCGGCGGGAGGGCATAAAACCCTCCCCTACACGGGTTGAGCGACGGCCAAACGGTGTTTGTAAAGCTCAGTTTTTGAGTAGTTTTGCCAAGGTGTTCGAGATCGGGTCGCTGGTGCGAGTGAGGGCGGTGCCGATGGCGCCGTCGGTGTACTGATCGGCGGCTCGCAGCGGAGCGATCGCCTTGCCGATGAGGTCGGTGATTGCGTTCAGCAGCTCCGCTTCGCTGGTGGCGGTTGGCTCGTCATCGATCGCCAGGAAGCCGATGCCGTCCGGCCAGGCTTCGAGGACGAGCGTCCAGTCGTCGGTGGCCAGCTCGATGGCGCCGCTCTCCTCATCACGCTCGAGATCGAAGCCGCCGTCGCCGAGGGCGGCGATCAGGGCCGGCTCCAGTTGATCGATCAGTTCATCCGCGTCCATCGTTTCCGCTCCACATTCTGGTTGGTTCAACGGGGCAAACCGCCGTCTCAACGCACGATACACCACCGGTGCACGTTCGTTTCGCGTCCGATGAATGCCGATATTATGACGTGCCGGAACTGTGCTAAGTTATTGACTCAACCAGCCTCCGGTTCGGGTGGACCGGAACAATCGAAGAGGAGTTGGCCATGCGAGCCCAGTCGTCTCGACTCGTTATCACGTTGCTGCTCGTCATCGCGTTCGTGGCCGGAATCGCCGGGTACGGACTCGGCCGTGTCGATTCGCCGAGCGCCGTTTCCGCGCAAGATGCCGGGGTCTGGATGAGCCAGACGGTTTGGCGCGACAATCTGGCCGACGCCGCCATCGCGGTGACCGAAGTCGTGAACGAGATCGATGGCCGCTGCCTCGTCGATGTCGATCCGATCAGCACGACCTCCGGTGTCGGTCCCGAGGGCACCGTTTACGCCTTCATCATCACCTGGTCCTGCGACCAATAGCGCGTCGGAACGCAGCAGCGCCCGCCAAACTGACGGGCGTTGCCGCGTTGCCGGGCGTTACCGCCGGGCCGCCACCAGCTCGCGGGTCATCGGCGCCACTTCTTTGGCGAAGAACTCGATCGTCTCCGGATCGTCGCTACCGAGGAGGAACGCCGACACACCGTAGCGGTGGGCAAGATCGGCGAGTTGTTCGCTCCACTGCCGGGCGGGTCCGACCAGAAAGCCGCCGCTTGTGCGCGAGAACTGCCCGGCGATGTTCAGCAGCCGGCGAACCGCATGTGGGTCACGCCCCGCTGCCTCCGCACCCTCATCGATCCACTTGTTGATCTCGGCCAGCTCGCCCGGTCCCGATTTGAGATACGACAGCGACGGCACCACCCCATCCGCCGAGCGCCCGACCATCTTCAGGATTCGCGGCTTGTAGGCGCCGATCCAGAACTGGATCGGGTGCGCCGGCGCCGGTCCCCGTTTCGCGCCGCTGACGGGGTAGAACGGACCATCCGATCGCACGCCGCCCCGCGTTTCGGTGTCCCAAAGTTCCTTCATGAGAAGAATCGCTTCTTCGAGCGCCTCGATCGATTCGCCGGGGGTGCGGCGCGGACCGCCCATGGCGACGATCGCGTCCCAGAAACTTCCGGTGCCGAGCCCCATCTCGATCCGGCCACCGCTGAGCAGATCGAGTGTGGCCGCCTGCCGGGCGAGGAGCGCCGGATTGCGCAGGGGCAGATTGAGCACGTTGCCGGCAAGCCGGATGCGTGTCGTTTTGGCGGCCGCATAGCTAAGCAGGGTCCAGGTATCGAGCAGACCCGGGTTGTAGGGATGATCCTGGAACGTGGCGAGATCGAGCCCGACGTCTTCGGCGAAGCGGGTCAGTTCGACCGCCTGCGACACCGGCCGTGCGGTCGGGGTGATGAATGTGCCGAAGAGAAGATCGTGTCCGTAATCCATGGTGATTGCTGCCTGACGTGTCATCGCCGCGGGGCGATGTTGAAATTGTCCCGGAAAACGTTCT
The DNA here is from genome assembly GCA_020849415.1 of Thermomicrobiales bacterium. Taxonomy (GTDB): domain Bacteria; phylum Chloroflexota; class Chloroflexia; order Thermomicrobiales; family UBA6265; genus JADLGF01. Next base: position 11,758 of record JADLGF010000284.1, on the reverse strand, counting down.
CGGGGTCGTACTTGCCTTTCAGATCGCGCAAGCGTTCGAGGGTGCGCGGCGGGAAGGCGTCGTAAAGGCGCTCGATGCTCCGCGTCGATTCGAAGCTGAGATAGAGCCCTTCGAAATGATCGTGAAGCGCCGGCCAATGCTCCTCGACGCGGGATGGGCTCGCGCCGAATGCCACCACCGAGAAGTTGGCGGCGCGATTGGCATAGGCGGTGGCATCCGGATCGACATCGGCCACCGCGCCGCCGACCGCGCGAATTTGGAAGAAGTAACTCGCGCCGCTCTGCACCAGCCGTTCCGCCGCCTGGGCGAACTCGGGCGTGATGTGATCGAGCAAGCCAGTTCGTGAGAGCGGCTCCCCCACCCCGGCGTGATCGTCGAGCGCGGCGTTCGCCATCACGCTGGCGTAGCTGGTCAGGTAGACCGATTGATCGAGCAGCGGCGCGATCTGCGCCATCGGTTGCAACCTGGCCAGGATCGTTTCCGCGTAGCTCGAGGCGATCATGCTGAGCGCGACCGCAATGAACTGACCGCCGCGTTGCCGCGAGACAATCAGGAAGCTGGTCAGATCGCGCGGCGAGTTCTCGACCACCGCGCCCCAGCGCTCCAGGAGACCGGCCAGATCGGAGGCGTCGAAGACGAGCTGCGAGAATCCGACCTCGCCGACTTCATCAACCTCGAATTCGAAGGCGGTGACGATACCGAAATTGGCACCGGCGCCGCGAATCGCCCAGAAGAGATCGGCGTTTTCGGCCTCGCTGGCGTGCACCAGTGACCCATCGGCCAGCACGATATCGGCGGCGCGCAGGTGATCGATCGTCAGCCCATGCTGCCGCGCCATCCAGCCAATACCACCGGCGGTGGCGAGGCCGCCGACACCCACCCCGCCGTAGTCGCCCGAGCTCAGTGCCCAGCCGCGCTGTCCGAGTGCGACCGCCACCTCCATCCAGCGCGCGCCCGGTCCGATCCGGACGCGGCGGGTCGCTTCATCAAGAACTTCGATCGCGTTCAACGCGCCGAGATCGATGACGATACCGCCGTCGTTGGTCGAGCGACCGCTGACGCCATGCCCGCCGCTGCGGACTGACATCGGCAGATCAGGGTGACGCCGGGCGTAGGCGAGCGATTCGATCACCTGCTCCACATTGGCCGGTTGCAGCACGATACCGGGAGCGCCCCCTCGCAGGTAGGTTGATTTCACCCGCGGGTAATCGATATCGCCGGGTTCTATCGCCCTGATGCCGGCGGGCGTGCCTTCGTAGTCGATGCCCTCGCGCCGTTGGGCGCGAATGGCGGCGCGTTTGACGGTCATCACCGGGCGATCGGCGACGGCGTCGCGCAATGCGGGCATCACCTCGGTGGCGAAGCGTTCGATCTCGGCGGCATCGTCGCTCATCAGGATCAGGGTGGAAAAGCCGAGGTCAGTGACGAATGGCCGGAGATCGCGCGCCCACTGTTCGGGCGGACCCTGCAGTAATCCGCCCGCCTCCGCCTGGAAAACGCCCGAGATGTTGAGCAGACGCCGGATTTCGCGGGGATCGCGCCCCGCCACATCGGCGGCCGCATCGATCGCCCGGTTGCCGGCGGCCAGATCCTCCGGGGTGATGTATTTGAGGGTCGGAATCCAGCCGTCCCCCTTGGCGCCGATCAATTCGAGCATTTTCGGCTTGTAGCCGCCGATCCAGATCGGGATATCGTGGGCGGGAATCGGGCCCGGCTGCGCGCCAACAAGCTGATACGCCTCACCCTCGAAACGAATGCCCCGCCTGCCGGTGGTCCAAAGAGCGCGGATGATCTCGATCGCTTCTCCAAGCGCCCGAAGCGATGCGCCACCGGTGCGGACCTCGCCGCCCATCGCCGCGACTCCCTGCGGAAAGGCGCCGGCGCCAAGGCCAAGCTCGAACCGCCCGCCGCTGAGCAGATCGAGCGACGCGACCGCCCGCGCCAGCGTGGCCGGTGGACGCAACGCCAGATTGAAGACATTAGCGGAGAGGCGGACGCGCTCGGTGGCGGCAGCCACCCAGCTGAGCAAGGTCCAGGTTTCGAGCCGGTCCGCCATGTAGGGATGGTCCTGAAACGTGACCAGATCGTAGCCGAGCCGTTCGCTCAGTCGGGCCAGTTCCACGACAGCGGCCGGATCGTCCGCGGTTGGCGTGATGAAAACGCCGAATTCGAGTGTGTGTCCGTAGTCGGTCATCGGTCCTCCAGTAGTTGACACGTCAACCAGTATATCACGAAGGTTGACAGATCAACTACACTGGGAGCATGAAAATCGCGAACTGTTCCGAGCCCGCGGCGATTGCCTGGGCCAACTTCCAACGGATGCGGGTGCGGCTGATCGGTCAGATCAACCGTGAACTCGCCCGTGAAACCGGTCTCTCCGAGGCCGACTTCGCCATTCTCACCGAATTGAGCCTGGTGGATGGCGAAGCCGTACGCGCCATGGCGTTGCGCGGCGGACTCGATTGGGAAAAGAGCCGGCTTTCGCACCAGATCCGGCGGATGGAAGAGCGTGGGCTGCTCCGGCGCGAACCCTGCGTGGAAGACAGCCGCGGCTCGGTAATCCGGATCACCGACGCCGGCCGGGATCTTGCCCTTGACGCGACCGAGCGTTACGCGGCTATCGTCAAACGGCACGTATTCGATCTGCTCACGCCGGCGCAACTCGCCGCGCTGGACGAGATTTCCCTGACGTTGCTCGAAGCGCTGGGGTGTCCGGAAGCGGAGAGCGGCTGCGAGGCGGCGATCGAACCTTGCATCGAGGCGATCGACTCGGCGTCGTTTTGATGGTTGACGCATCAACCACTAATCCTGTATAAGTCGCTTCAGAACTCGTGTTGCCGCCGGACGGCGGAACGGAAGGGACTTATCCATGACACTCAAGCTCAAGATCATCGTCGGGAGCACGCGGGAGGGCCGGGCGGCCGACCTGGTGGCGCCGTGGGTGGAGGCTCGCGCGCGGGCCTTCGGCGGATTCGATGTGGAAACGCTCGATCTGCGCGATTGGTCGCTGCCGATGTTCCAGGAAACGCGCGCCACCCTCGGTGATCCCGCCGATCCGACCTACTCCGATCCGGTCGTGAAGGCGTGGAACGCGAAGATCAAGGAAGCCGATGTCTTCATCTTCATCACGCCTGAGTACAACTACACGATCTCCGGCGCGTTGAAGAACGCCATCGACAGCGTCTTCGTCAGCCAGGGATTCCGGAACAAGGTGGTGCTGCCCGTCGGCTACAGCAGCGGTATTTTCGGAGGTGCGCGGGCGGTGCTGGCGCTGACGCCGATCGCGCTCGAAATTGAATTGCACATGATCCGGAACGCGGTGCTGATCGGCAACGTGAGTTCCGCGTTCGCAGACGGCGAACCGACCAACCGCGCCACCGACGCGGCGCTCGAAGTCGGGCTGGAGGATCTCGCCTGGTGGGGCGCGGCCCTGCTACGGGCGCGGGCTGAGGGCCAGTTGCCGCCGGGTGGTGCACGCATGCAGGCCAAACTGCAACCGGTCACCGCCGGCTGAATTGAAAGGATTGCTCATGCGTGAACAGCATTCAGAGCGACCGCTCGAGACGCTTCCGGACGAGCCGGAAACCGATGATGCCATCATGACGGAACCGGCGCTGCTACGGCCCGCACACGGGTTGACGATGATCACCGGCGATCCGGCCGGCGTGTGCGAAGGGGACGCCTGTGTGGTCCCCTGGATGAGGAACGAAGATGCTGATTGAAGTCTGGTCCGATATCACCTGCCCCTGGTGCTACATCAGCAAGCGCCGGCTTGAAACCGCGCTGACGCAGTTCGATGGTCGGGACGATGTCACGGTCGAGTGGAAGAGTTTCCAGCTCGATCCGTCCGCACCGCTCGGGCAAACGGGTACCGTCTACGAAGCGCTTTCGAAGAAATTCGGCAAGAGTGTCGATGAGATCAAGGCGATGAATCAGCACGTGACCGAGCTCGCCGCTGCCGAGGGGCTGGCCTACGATTTCGACAAGTACCAGCCGATCAACACCTTCGACGCGCACCGGGTGCTGCACCTGGCGAAATCGCTCGGGATTGGCGATGCCGTCAAGGAGCGCTTTCTGAAGGGGCAGTTCACCGAGGGCGAGCGACTGGAGGATCACGACACGCTGGTGCGGTTGGCCGCCGAGGCGGGCGTGCCGGAGGCGGACGCGCGTCGCGTGCTGAGCGGCACCGAGTATGCCGACGCAGTGCGAAGCGATGTGCGCGAGTTGCAGTCGCTCGGTGGCAACGGCGTGCCCTTTTTCGTGGTCGATCGTCGGTACGGTATCTCGGGGGCGCAGCCGGTCGAAGTCTTCCTGAACACGCTCAAGGCGGCGCAGGCAGATGCGACGGCGGGCGTCAGCTGATCGGGAGGAAAGACTATGGGGAAGGTCGATGTCAAATACCGGACGTCCGTAATCGTCAGCGGTGGTCGTATGGGTCGCGCCATCAGTGACGATGGCGTGCTCGATGTGCAGTTGCGGACACCGAAGCTGAACGGCGTCGCCGAGGGGACGAACCCGGAGCAACTCTTCGGCGCGGCCTGGGGCGCCTGCCTGCAGAGCGCGCTGGGCGGCGCGGCGCGTCGGGCGGGGGTGGACGCCTCCGGCTCGACGATCACGGTCGAGATCGGCCAGGGCCAGGACGCCGACGGCGGCTACGGCCTAGCCGCCCGCATCGAAATCGCGATCCCGGGCGTGGAGCGTGAGATCGCGCAGCGCCTGGTCGATGAAGCCAACGCCAACTGCCCCTACTCCAAAGCCGTCAAGGGCAACATCGAGTCCCAGGTAGCGCTGGTCTAACCCGGACCTCAGCTCAGGTACTGCTCAACGAATTGCCGGGGTGTGATGATTTTCACGCCCCGGTACTCGTTTAAGGCAAGGAGTTGCTTGTCTCCGGTGACGAGGAATTCCACCTCGCCGAGAACGGCGGTCGCGAGAATCCAATCGTCCTCCGGGTGTGTTGCGATGCCAGGGGTCACGCTGGTGACTTCAGTGACATCGGCCACCATTCTCAAAAAGTTGAGGTAGTCCGAGAGCGTATTGGGACCGTCGACGGCCGATCCAAGTACTCGCGGTACGTTCTTCTCTACTTCGCTGAGGATCATTTCCGATATGACTAGCCTGAACTCCAGCGCTTCGAGCGCGAGCATCAAGCGCCCCAACGTCGTCGTCGAACGTTCCAACGCCAGAACACCAGAGACCAACACATTGGCGTCGAGCACAGCGCTTGTCATTCAGGCGTTTGCGCAGGGATCTTCCATTCGGTACGGTACTTTGCGCGGTCTTCAGCGATGAGCCGCTCCGCTTCGGCTTCGATCTCTTCTATGGGAATGTGGGCAGCGGCCTCGCTTATCCGTCTCATCGACTCGAGTTGGCGAGCGCGGTTGGCCTCGAATCGCTTAAGCCATTCGTAGTCCTTGGCCGAGATAATGGCGGCGACGGGCAAGCCGTTCTTCTCGACCACAACGCGGGTTTCGCGGCCGGCAACTTCGTTGATCAGCTTGCTGAAGTTCTGCTTCGTGTCCGAAATCCCGCTTCGAATCTCATTGATCGGGTCAGTCATTGCTGGTCCTTTCCTATGCCTTGATTTCAGTATAGTCCAAAGTTGTCCAGAATAGGACAACTTTGGACAACCGCTTGTCGCTTTCAATGAGTGGGGGTATCATCTCCGACCCTGCCCACGGCGATGGGGCTCTGGGCCGACCGGCGTGCCGCGTGTATACCCAACTCCCCGTGACCTCCCCGAATCACCATTTCGGGGTTTGTGGCGTGCCGGAAAAGGCTTCTACCCATGCGGCTCTACCTCGAACTGGCGCGGACCTCGTTCCAGCAACAATTCGCCTACCGCGCCGCCACCCTCGCCGGGCTCTTCACCAACAGCATTTTCGGGGTGATGATCGCCTCGATCTTCATTGCGTTCTACCGGTCGCAGGGGAATGACACCGTCGCGAGCTGGACGCCGGATCAAACCGTCACCCTGATCTGGATCAACCAGTCGTTGCTGATGACCGTCTTCATCTGGGGCTGGTGGGAGGTGACGCGCAGCATCCAGAGCGGCGCGATCGTGAGCGAGCTGCTCAAGCCATTCGACTATTTCAGCTACTGGCTGTCGCGCGATCTCGGCCGGGCGGTCGCGCACTTTCTGCTGCGCGGTATCCCGACCTTCACCGTTGGCGCCATCTTCTTCGATCTGCTGCGACCGGCCGGCGTGGCGGCCGCGTTCGGGTTTCTCGGTTCGGTCACGCTGGCGGTGATGATCAGCTTTTGCCTGCGCTTTCTTTCCAACCTCGCCGGCTTCTGGGTGCTCGATCATCGCGGCGTCTCGATGATGTACGTCGCCATCTTCAACTTCTTCTCGGGGATGCTGGCGCCGCTCGATTTCCTGCCGGACACCGTGCAGACCATCGCCCGCTTTTTGCCGTTTCAGGCCGTGTTGATGGTGCCGAACGAAATCTACCTGGGCCGGATGCCGATCTGGCAGGGACTCGGCGTGCAGGCGATCTGGATCGTGCTGCTCACCCTGCTGGTGAAGCGCATCCTTCGCGCCGGTGAGCAGAAACTGGTGGTGCAGGGTGGATAAGGTCGCTGATTTTCGCAACGATCTCGCCGTCGCCCTCCGGATCGCGCTGCTGCGGATTCGCGGGCAGATGCAGTACCGCGCCTCCTTCTGGATGCAGATCGTCGGCAACTTCTTCGTCAACATCGCCGAGGTGCTCGTAACCTGGTCGCTCTTCCAGCACTTCGACAATCTCGGCGGGTGGTCGTTGGAGGAGGTCATCCTGCTGCACGGGCTGGCGATGGTGACGTTCTCACTCGGCGATACCCTCTCCAACGGCGTCCAATCGGTGCCGCAGATGATTCGCGAGGGCACCTTCGATCGCAATCTGGTGCGGCCGATGTCGGTCTACCTGCAATCGGTGGTGAGCGAGGTTTCGGCCCGGCACTTCGGCCACCTGACGCAGGGCGTGCTGCTTCTCGGGATCGGACTCGCGACCGCGCCGATCGAATGGTCGGTGGGCCGGATCGCCTACCTCCCGGTCATCATCCTTTCCGGCACGGCCTTTTTCACCGCCCTCTTCACGGTCGAGGCGATCTTTGCCTTCTGGACGGTTAACGGCGTCGAGGCGGTCAACGCGTTCACCTACGGCGGCTCCGACCTCGGCCAGTACCCGCTCCACATCTTCCGGCGGGGATTGCGCCTGATCTTTCTCTGGCTTGTGCCGATCGGCTTCATGACCTATTACCCGGCGCTTTACCTGCTCGATCGCGCCGATCCGCTCGGCCTGCCGCGCGCGGCATCGTTCGTGGCGCCGCTGGCGGCGCTGTTGTTCTGCCTGGTGATTCGCTTTGGCTGGCGAGCGGCGCTGCGCCGTTACACCTCGACCGGGAGTTGACCGTGACCACCCAGATTCAGGCGCGCGATTTGAGCAAACGCTTCGAGCGGCACACCCGTCGCGCCGGCATGGTCGGAGCGATGCGCGGGTTGTTCGATCGCGCCAGTGAAACGGTGACGGCGGTCGATGCGGTCTCGTTCGATGTCGCCCGGGGTGAGATCGTCGGCTACATCGGCCCGAACGGCGCCGGGAAATCGACCACGATCAAGATGCTGACCGGCGTGCTCACCCCGTCCTCTGGCGAGGCGACCGTGGCCGGGTTCACCCCCTGGAGCGAGCGGCGCAAGCTGGCGCAGCAGATCGGCGTGGTCTTCGGGCAGCGGACCCAGCTCTGGTGGGATTTGCCGCTGATCGAATCGCTCGAACTCCTGCAGCACGTTTACCGGGTGCCGGAGCAACGGTTCCGGGAGAACTTCACCATGGCGGCGGAACTCCTCGAACTCGGATCGTTCCTGAACACGCCCGTGCGGCAACTCTCGCTCGGCCAGCGGATGCGGGGCGATCTCGCGGCCGCGCTATTGCACGATCCGCAGGTGCTCTACCTTGATGAGCCGACGATCGGACTCGATCTCGTCGCGAAAACGAACATCCGCGAGTTCCTGGCGCACCTCAATCGGGAGGCCGGGGTGACGATTCTGCTGACCACGCACGATCTGGCCGATATCGAGCGCCTCTGCAAACGGATCATCGTCATCGATCACGGCCACATCGTGCACGACGGCGATCTCGCAAGACTGCGCGACAAAATCGCCACCGAGCGGACGATGACCGTCGATTTCGACGACCCTCCCACCCTCGACGATCAGCTCGAAACGCGCGGCATGCGCCTGCTCGATCAAACCGGCCAGCGAGTACGGGTTGCCTTCGAACGCTCAAGGCTGACCGCGCCCGATGTCCTCACCGCCCTGACCGAATACGGCTCGATCCGCGACATGTCGATCGAGGAACCCTCAATCGAATCGATCATCCAGCACATCTACAAGGCGTGATTCGAGGGATACGGCTTACGGCAAGGGGAAAGCTCCGTACGATGTATGCCCCACGCCCTATGCCTCATCACTCAGCTGACCGCTCAGCTTGAATTTCCGCCGCAGTTCTTCGACCGTTTGGCAGCCGTAAGCCTCGAGCAGCTCGTCGCGATGACGATAGACGGTTGAAACGCCCCGGTTGAGCGCCGCCGCGATCTCCTTGATGTCCTTACCTTCCAGGAGCAGTGCCAGGACCTGCCGGCGGGCTCTCGTGGGTTTCTTCACGTTTATGAAGGGTACGGCTGCGGTCGATTTTCCGGCGGCGATGGCTTTCGCGATGCGCAGCGCTTCGGCGACGGTAGCGGCGTGATCGCCGTTGCGACCCGCCAGGAACTCGTCCGGCCCGATCGTTTGCACAACCAAGGTGGCGATGGTTTCGTGGTCCGATTCATGGGTGGGTGGCAGGAATGAACTGGTGTATTCACGCAATGACGAGGCCGCGCCGAAAAAGCGGGCCGCCATCGCCCAATCCTGGCGAGCGGCGAGCAGCGCCGCAATACCGCCCACGCACCCGGCCACGCCGAGCCGGTCACCGGTCTGCTGGTACGCTGTCAATCCCCTGGCCATGAAATCGGCCGCCCGGCGTTCATCGCCGTCAGCACGCGCCGCCTCACCGAGGAACCACAGTGCGGTGGCGGTGCCCCACGCGTAGTCATCACGATCAAATTGTTCCAGCGCCTCTTCAAACAACCGGGTGGCCCCGGCGGAGTCGCCGGACGTTCGTACCACCTCACCAAGCGCGAGTTTGCAGACGCCAATACCGATTCCGTCGTCCCAGATGGGGAAGAGGCGGAGCGCTTCCTGAAGATGCCCGACCGCTTCCATGGCGGCTTCGGGGCCACCTCGCCAGGCGACCAGCGCCAGATAGAAGCGGCAACGTGCCTCGGGACTGGGGTAGTCACGTCCGGATACCAGGTCGAGCGACTCATGCAGCACCTGTCTGGCGCGATCGTCTTCGCCGCACATCCAATGGGCGAAACCAAGTTGGTTGAGGCCGTTGATGCGCCGGTACGGTTTGGCGCCATTGAGCGCCAGCGCCCTGGTGAGCCAGCTCACTGCCTCCGGAAGCATGCCCCGCATCCGAAAATAGGTGGCCAGGAGGTCCGCGCCGCGGACCATGAGATCCGCGGCGTCATCTCCTTGATCAAGCATCCACTCCAGGGTGGGACGCAAGTTCGTCAGTTCCGCATCGAGCCGTTCGATCGGCACCACCCGGCGGTGCCCCACCCAAAGGCCCTCATGCGCTGCTTCAGCGAGCGCCATAATCACTCTCATCCGAGCGTGATTTGCTGCCTCCAGCCCGCCACTGGCGGCGAGTTCAGCCCGGGCGAACTCGTTGATCGTCTCCAGGAATTGATACCGGGTTTCGCCGTCGCTATCGAACGTGCGTTGCAGCAGGCTCTGATTGACGAGTCGCTCCAGCGTGGCCTCGGGATCGAGTTGAAGGGGCTCAAGATCGTACCCGCGTGCCTGGACCTCAGGTGAGTCCGTCGTTTGGTCTTCATCGAAGTAGAGATACGCTCCCGGTTTGAGACCATACCCGTCGGCGAATGGATAGCCGTGGTCGGCGTTGTAGCCCGCCGCCATCCGCCGGCCGGTTTCGAGCGACACGCCGCCCGTGAAAACGGAGAGCCGGAGCAGGAACTCCCGCTCGGCTTCATCGAGAAGATCGAAACTCGATGCGATCGAATCTCGCAGGGCGACGTGGCCTGGCAATTCATGGGGAACGGTGGCGCCATCGAGGCTGAAGCGCGATTCCTCGAGCCGGGCGGCGATTGTGGTCAGGCTGAGTTGCCGCAGCCGGCTGGCGGTCAGTTCGACCGCCAGGGGTAACCCGTCGAGCCGGCGGCAAATCGTGGCAATGGTCGCGATCTCGCGGTCGTTGAACGATAGATCGCTGCGGGCTGCGCGGGCGCGATCGAGGAAGAGGCTGACCGCCGGATTTGTGCGGAGGTTGGTTGGCGAATCGGCCACCAGATCTGGTAGCGGCAACGGGTTGACGGGCAGCAGGTGCTCACCGACGTAGTCGAATGGGGTCCGGCTGGTAACGACCAGCGTCAGCTGTTCGCACCCCGGCAGGTGCAGCAGTGCCGCCAACTCAGCGCTCGCAGATGCCAGGCCGTCCGCGTTGTCGAGCAGGAGGTAGAGCCGCCGCCCGTCCGCTACGTTTCGAATCGTAACGAGCGGATCGGTATCGTGGGCAGTGCCATCGAGTTCCCGCGCGATCCCGTTGAGCGCCTGTTGAATGTTGGCGATGCCAAAGAGGGGGACGAAGCTGGCGATTGGCGGGACATCGGCCCGGGCGGCGCGCAATTGCGCGATCGATTCGATCGCCAGGCGCGTTTTGCCCACACCACCCGGACCGGTCAGGGTAACCCAGCGAACCTCCGGATCGGCCAGCAAACCGACCAGGATTTCCGCTTCCCGTTCCCGCCCGATGAAACGTGTCAAATAAGACGGTACGGCCGATCGATGACCGGCGGTACTGCCAGGGTCGTCATCCATAAGGTTCGATTACCACCTGACCAATAAGATCGTTTCGTAGTTTTCTTTGCTAACAATCCTACGCCAGGGCTTTGGCGCCTGCAACCGCCGCCGCGATCCGCTCCAGCGCCTTGGTGAGATTCTCTTCCGAGTTGGCGTAGGAAAGGCGGAGGTAGCCCTCGCCATAGCTGCCGAACGCGGTGCCAGAGAGCGCGGCGACGCCATGCTCCTGCAGCAGGTAATCAGCGAACGGCTTGCTCTTCAGCCCGGTGCCGGTGATATTCGGGAAGACGTAGAAGGCGCCTTTCGGCAGCCGGCAGGTGATGCCGTCGATGGCGTTGAGACCGTCGACAATCAGTTGCCGCCGGTTCCTGAACGCGGCGACCATCTTCACCACGTCATCCTGCGGACCGGTGAGCGCTTCGAGGCCGGCGCGCTGGGTGGCCATGTTGGTGCAGGAGTTGCTGTTGACCATGAGATTGGTGACGACCTTGGCGAACTCCTCCGGCATGGCGCCGTAGCCGAGCCGCCAACCGGTCATGGCGTAGGTCTTGGAAAAGCCATCGAGAATGATCGTCCGCTCGGCCATGCCGGGCATGGTGGCGATCGAAACGTGCTCGCCTTCGAAGAGGATCTCGGCGTAGATCTCATCGGCCATGACGATCAGGTCGTGCTTCACCGCGAGATCGGCGATGCGGGCGATTTCGTCGCGGTTGAGCACGCCGCCCGTTGGATTGCTCGGGCTGTTGATGATCAGCAGTTTGGTGCGCGGGGAAATCAACGCTTCGAGCCCATCGACATCGAGCGCGAAATCGTTCTCCTCGAGGATCGGCGCCGGCACGGCCGTGGCGCCGG
>JADLGF010000283.1 GCA_020849415.1 Thermomicrobiales bacterium | reverse complement strand
TCCACATCGCGGCCGCGGCCAGTTCGATTGTGAGGGGCAACCCATCGAGCCGCCGCACGATCTCCGCGACCTCATCGACACTCGCCACATCGATCTGGGCGTTGACCGCGCGAGCGCGATCGACAAAGAGCCGCACCGCCGGATTGTTCCAGATCGCCGTGGATGCTCCTCTGCCCGCGTCAGCCGGTACGGGCAGCGGATCGATCGGCAGCACGCTCTCTGGCGCGATCCGGAGCGGGAAACGGCTGGTGACCAGCACCGTGAGTCCGGGGCAGGCGTCAATCAAGTGGCGGATATCAGCGGCGGCATCGATGACGTGTTCAAAGTTGTCGAGATACAGGAACACCGACTGATGCTTGAGCTGCGAGGCGATGCGCGAGACGAGCGATTCGCCGGCGACCGTATCACGCAAACCAAAGGCGGAGGCAATCGCCGGCGTCACCTGACCGGCGTCCGTCAGCGACTCGAGGGCAACCGTGCGATACAGCCCGGCCGAGGGATCGATGAACCGCGCGACGTACTCCTGGGCGAGCCGTGTCTTGCCCACGCCGCCCGGCCCGACCAGCGTCACCAGGCGTGATCCATTGCGGACGAGCGCGTCAATCTCCGCGAGTTCGCGATCACGTCCAATGAATGACGTGTGGGAGGTGGTTCGGGCGCGTTCAGATTCCAAGAGCACTGCCTTCGGTGATGTGCATACCGGTGCGCGATACCGCTCGATCACTTTAACGTCGCAATTCGGGCCGGGCAAACCGGTGCTTGGCCGATCCACCGCCTAAAAAGTGGTCACCTTCCCGGCGGCGTCACTGGCGGGCGAAGCGGAGATTGCGCAGGCGGCCGGCGGAGAGGCGGAATCCGGTTGGGGCGCCGGTATCGTCGAAGCTGAACTCCAGCCAGGTGCTGGCGCCGAGGCTACCCAGTCCGAGCGTGTCCTCGCCGACCACCGCCACCTCTTGATCCTCGAGCTTGCGCTGCTTCCAGAGAAGCGCTTCGCCGGAGGCACTGACGTCGAGTTGCATGGCGGTATCGAGCTCCGGCGCGTAGTACCTACCGGCGAAATCCGCGATCGGACGCTTCAGGTTCGACGCATCCAGCCGGGTGTAGTAGCTCATCTCCGCTTTGAAATACCGGACACCGATCCGATCAACAACGCCATCAACTGGCGCGGTTTCGGCCCAGATCAATCCGATGCCGTTGTGAACGTCAAAGCTGCCATCTGCCTTCAGACGAAGCGGCGTGGCATCACCCCAGGTCGAAATCACCACCTCGCCGTCCCGTTCGCGCAGGACGACGTGCTGCGGCAGACCACTCCCCTCCGTCTTCTCGGCAATGAAGACGCCGGCGATAGCGTGCGGTTCAACGGGAACAATGGTGCGCTCACGATCCCCTGACGATTCGTCCTTCGACGACGTTGGGTCGGCCTGAAGATGATCTCCGAGCACCGCCTCCGCAATCTTCTCGGCGAGTTGACCGGGTCCGGCCGTCGAGAGATTCGCGAACACCGTCACCGCGAAGTCCAGATCAGGCAAGCGGAAGTAGCTCGATCGGTAGCCGTGATCGGCGCCATCGTGCCCCACCCGGCGCTGTCCGCGCCACGTGTCGACGGTCAAGCCCCACGCATACTCCATCGGCTTGCCGTCGTTGAAGACGCCGGGGGTCTGGGCCTGCTTCATCACCGCCTCGGAGCAGATTTCAGCCGTGGTGAAGTTCGCATTCCACTTCGCAAAATCTGCGACGGTCGTGTGCAGACTGGTGGTGCCGACGACATCGAACGGCGGGATCGAGATGCGGTACCCGCCGCCATCGCGTGGTTGGTACGCCTGCGTTCGTCCTGGCACGATTTCGGTGTGATCGTCGTGGAAGTGGGTGTTCGTCATGCCGAGCGGCGCGAAGATACGCTCGTGCGCAAACTCCCGCAGCGACTGGCCCGAGACCGCCCGCACGATCTTGGCCATGAGCGTGTACCCGGAATTGCTGTACATGTACTCGGTGTTCGGGGTGAAGTTGATTTCATTCTGGCGCTTGATCAGATCGAAACAATCGTCCTCGGTGATGACATCGTCCTCGCGCCAGCCGGCCAACCGCAGCAGCATCCACTGATCGCGGATGCCGCTGACGTGGTGAATCAGGTGCCGCACCATGATCGGCGAGTCGTATGCGGGGAGACCGGGCACGTATTTCTGAACCGGGTCGTCAACATCGAGCAGCCCGTCGTCCTGCAGCAGCGCGATGCACATCGCGGTGAACTGCTTGGAGATGGAAGCGATGTGGAAAATGGAGTCTGGCGTAATCGGCACGTTGTGCTCGAGATTGGACAGGCCGTAGCCATTGGCGTACACGATCTCGCCGCCGCGATAAACCGCCATCGCGCAGCCGGGCGTGGTGTTTGAGAACGCTGAGAAAATCGCGTCGATCGCGGTCAGGGTATCGTCCGTGATCGCCCAATCGCTGGTTTGTGCCGTGCTGTTCATGGGTCTCCTGGCAGGTGCGGTGCCACACGATTGCCGTCAAGATTACAGGGATACCCGGCCACCCGCCCGAAGTTCCGTGCACTAAACTTGAAGGCGCCATAGCGGCGATCGTCGTGGTCCGTTCACGTACACCAACCCCGTCACTCAGAGCCCGCAGGCGATGAGTCCGACGCGAAGCGGCCGTTCGCAAGGACACGGTGTGGAATCGCAGGACCGCTTCGCGTCGGATTCTTCGCTTCGCTCTGAATGACGAACTGAGCGGATACGGGAAGGTCGCGTGCTTTTTCAGAGCAAAGGATCCTGATTTGCCTGCTTCCGACAAGCCTGACGTCGTGCCGTTGCGGCGGCAGTATCTGCAAATCAAGGAACGCTTTCCGGACACGATTCTCTTTTTCCGGCTCGGCGATTTCTACGAAACGT
>JADLGF010000282.1 GCA_020849415.1 Thermomicrobiales bacterium | reverse complement strand
GAGGCGGTCACCGTTGTGCGTGGACAAGCGCACGATCGCGCCGCCACGCTCGGGGCGAGCGCGCTCGTGTTACAGCGCGCACCCGAATTGCTCGCCCAAACGCGACGAACTCCGACAAAACGCATCCGGCTAGGAGGTTGAGTTCCTGGTATTCAGCGGTTTTCCGATCCGCGATGAGTCGTCCGAAGGAGAAGAACGAACATGCGCAAGCAGTCGAACACCGTCGATATCGCCGGCTATCACTTCAACCGGCGTGAGTTCCTGGCGGGCATCGCCGCTATCAGCGCGGTCGGCTTCGCCGGTTCCGCCGCCGCGGCTCCGGCCGGCAAATCAGGCGCGCTGAGCGCCGCGGGCCAGGAAGGTCCGAGCGGGCAGATCATCCTCGCCCGCACGATGAGTGAGCTGACCACACTCCACCCGCAACTCGGCCGCTTCACCAGCGCGCTGGCGGTCGCCTATCACGTCAACGAGGGCCTGACGAAATTCTCGCCGACCTTTGAACTGGTGCCCGGCCTCGCCTCCGACTGGACCGTCAGCGACGATCAGCTCACCTTCACCTTCAATCTCCGCCAGGGCGTGACCTGGCACGACGGCACGCCGTTCACCTCGGCCGATGTTGTCTTCACGATCGAAACCGCCGGCGGGGAGGCGAGCCAGTCGCCGGCCCAGGCCACGGTGCGGTCGTTCATCAGTTCGGTCGAGGCGGCGGACGACAACTCGGTGGTCATCACCCTCACCGAGCCGTACAGCCCGCTGCTGACGGTGCTCGCCGAGCAACTGACGATCCTGCCGGCCCACCTGCTGAGCGAAAACCCGTACGACGAAGCCTTCGGGGCGATGCCGGTCGGCACCGGTCCGTACAAGGTGACGGAGCGGGAGACCAGCTTCATCACGCTCGAAGCCAACGCCGATTACTGGGGTGACAAGGCGTTCACGCAAACGATCATCCTGCGCGATTCGCCCGAGGCGGCGGCACAGCAGGCCGGCCTCATCGCCGGTGAAATCGACGTCATCCCCTACAACCCGAACACCATGGCCGGGCTGGAGGCGCAGGGGTATGCGGTTTACGTCGGCCTCGCCGGCAGCGTGCACGGCATCAACATCGACCTGATGACGCCGCTGCTGCAGGACCTCAATGTCCGCAAGGCGTTGCAGCTCTCGCTCGACCGGGAGCGGATCGTTTCGATCCTCTATGCCGGCGGTCAGATGGCGAACACCTGCGTTTCGCCTGCCTACGGTCCGTATCACAACGATCAGCTGCCGCAGGTGACGCGCGATGTCGATGCCGCCAAGGCGGCCCTCGAGGCATCGGGCTGGGCGCTGAACGGCGACATCTACGAAAAGGATGGCCAGCCACTCAAGCTCAAGTACCAGGCGTGGGCGGCCCAGCAGTGGCAGGATATCGCCGCCATCGCCCAGGCGAGCTGGCGCGAGGCGGGAATCGACGTCGAGATCGTCACGGTTGAGCTCGCCAATCTCGCCGAGACGATGTCTGGCCGCTACGAGCTGACCACGGTCGGTTGGCCGCTGACCTCGGACGCGATCGTCGGGCTGACGCAACTCTTCCAGACGACCGAACTGACGATGGCCGATGGCGGCACGCGCAACGTTTTCCACTATTCGAGCGAAGTCGTCGACGGCCTGCTCGATGAGGCGTACGCGACCACCGATCCCGATGCCCGCGCCGCGATTTCGCACCGGATCCAGGAGGAGGTCTACAACGATCTGCCGCTGATTCCGTTCGCGCACCCGGCCTACCAGATGATCGCGCAGCCGAACATCACGCTCGATGAAACGGGCGGCGGCGCGCTTTCCTCGGTCGGACCGGGCTTCTTCATGAACCGCTGGGCGGTCACGGAAGGCTAGAGCCGAAGAAGGGCGGGGCCGGTGAACCAGTACCTGGCAAAACGCGCGGTGCTGCTCGTGCCGCAATTGTTGATCCTCTTCGTCGTCTCCTTCGGGTTGGTGCACCTCACCCCCGGAGCGACCGGCGGGGTCGATCTCAACGCGGCCGGCAGCGAGAACATCGCCGAGATGCGGGCGCGGCTCGGGCTGGACCGGCCGCTGCCGGTCCAGTTCGGCGACTGGTTGTGGCACACCGTCCGACTCGATTTCGGTGATTCGTTTCTCGATGGCAAGCCGGTCCGGGACAAGATCCTGGACCGGCTCCCGGCCACGATGCTGCTCACCGGCTCCGCCCTGATTCTCTCCCTGGCGCTGGCGATTCCGCTCGGAGTGATCTCAAGCCTGAAACGCAACTCGGCGGTCGATTACGGCTTGACCGTGTTCGCGTTTCTCGGGGTTTCCGTGCCCGCCTTCTGGGCCGGTATCGTCGCCATAATCATCTTCAGCGTTCAACTCGGCTGGTTTCCGGTGCAGGGCATGGAAACGGTGGGACGGCACGTCGATTCGCGCACGCTCGATATCCTGCGCCATCTCGTGCTGCCGGCGACCGTGCTCGGCCTGGAGGGGACGGCGGCGCTGACGCGCCTCGTCCGTTCCAGCATGAGCGATGTGCTGGTCGAGGATTACGTGCGCACCGCGCGCGCCAAAGGGCTGGCGGAACACGCCGTGCTCATGCGCCACGCGCTCAAGAACGCGCTCCTGCCGCTGGTGACGCTGGTCGGGTTGCGGCTGCCGACCCTGATCGGTGGCGCGGTGGTGATCGAAACGATCTTCGCCTGGCCCGGAATCGGCCGGCTTGGCTGGGAGGCGGTGCTGCAACGTGATTACCCGATCGTGATGGGGCTGGTGGTCTTCACCGGCGTACTCACGATCCTTGGCAATCTGCTGGCCGATCTGACGTACGCCGCGATCGATCCGCGGATCAAGCTCGACGGTTGACGGGCGAAGGGGCAACGATGAGCACGCTCGCAACCCTCGATAAACCCAATCCGCTGCTGGAACGGAACGCCGCGCCCCGGCGCTGGCGGCTACGCCGCTTTCTCAGCAACTGGTTGAGCGTGATCGGTCTGGTGCTGCTGGTCTTCCTGATTCTGGCGGCGGCGTTCGGTCCGGCGATCGCCAAATCGTGGCTGGGGCTGGAGCCGAACGCGCTGCGCTGCATGAGTCTCGAACCGCCGAGCCGTTCCCACCCGCTGGGGTGCGATCCGCTCGGGCGCGATATCCTCGCTCGCCTGCTGGCCGGCGGCCGGGTGTCGCTGGCAGTCGGCGTGCTGGTCGCGGCCTGCACGACGGTGCTTGGCCTGCTGGTCGGGCTGACGTCGGGCTTCTTCGGCGGCATCGTCGATTCGACACTGATGCGCTTCACCGACACGCTGCTGGCGATGCCGACCTTCTTCATCGTGCTGGCGGCGGCGGCGTTCCTCGGTCCGAGTCTCTTCAACACCATTCTCATCATCGGATTTACGCAGTGGATGGTTTCGGCGCGGTTGATCCGAAGCGAGTGCCTGGCGGTGCGAGAACGGGAGTTCATCATCGCCGCCCGGGTTTCGGGACAGACCAGCTTCGGGATCATGCGCCACATTCTGCTCAACGTGATTTCGATCGTGGTGGTCGTCGCGACCCTGGCGGTGGCGACCGGCATCCTGACCGAATCAGCGCTGAGCTATCTCGGACTCGGCATCCAGCCGCCCCAATCGAGCTGGGGGTCGATGTTGGGAGGAGCGCAGGGGTACATCTTCACAGCGCCGATGCAGGGGGTGTACCCGGGGTTACTGATCGTAATCACGGTGCTGACGGTCAATTTCGTGGGTGAAGGATTGCGCGAGGCGCTCGATCCGCGACTGGCGGGGAGATAGCACAACGAGCGGGGTTACCCGCGCCGTCGCAGCCCTGCAACGTTCAGGTTGTGTCGGTGGATGAAGCAAAGGAACGGGTCATGAGTCAGGATCAGGTGAATGCGGGCACGTTGGCGATCAATGGCGGGGCGCCGGTGCGCACGGAACCGTTTCCGGGTTGGCCGGTGTTCGACGATCGCGAGGAGCGCCTGCTGCTCGAGGTGCTGCACTCCGGCAAGTGGGGCGAGCTGACCGGCGACAAGGTGACCACCTTCGCCGCCCGCTTCGCCGAGTTCCAGGGTGCGAAGTACGGCGTCTGCGTGCCGAACGGCACGATGGCGCTGCAGATCGGCCTGAAAGCGCTGGGCGTCGGACCGGGCGATGAGGTGATCACCACGCCCTACACCTTTGTTGCCACCGCCAGTGCCGCGCTGCTGCTCGGCGCCAAGCCGGTCTTCGTCGATGTTCGGGCCGATACCTGCAATCTCGATCCGGAGCGGATCGAGGCGGCGATCACACCGAAAACGAAGGTGATCGCGCCGGTGCACATCGGCGGTCAGCCGGCCGATATGGACGGCATTCTCGAAATCGCGCGCAAGCACGGCTTGCGGGTGCTGGAGGATGCCTGCCAGGCCTGGGGCGCCGAGTGGAAATCGCAGCGGGTCGGGGCGCTGGGCGATCTCGGCACCTTCAGTTTCCAGGCCGGCAAGAATATCAATGCCGGCGAGGGCGGGATCGTGGTCACCAACGATCCCGAACTGGCCGAACTCAGCTGGTCGCTGCATAACGTCGGCCGGGTGCGGGGCGGCGCATGGTATCAGCACGAAATCCTTGGCTGGAATTTCCGCATGACCGAGTGGCAGGGCGCAATTCTGCTCGCCCAGCTCGATCGCCTGCCCGAACAGGAAGTGGTTCGCGAGAAGGCGGCACGTTATCTCGATTCGGCGCTGGGGGAGATCGAGGGAGTGGCGCCGATCGGGGTCGATTCGCGCGTGACACGGCACGCCCACCATCTCTACCCGATTCGCTACGATCGCAACCGCTTCGGTGGCAAATCGCGCGATGAGTTTCTCGCCGCCTACAAGGCCGAAGGGATCGATTGCGTCAGTCCCGGCTACGTGCCGCTGACGTCATCGCCGGCGATTCACCGTTCGATCGCCGAGATGTTCGGCACCGAGAGCCTGGCGCAACTCGACACCTGCCCGATCGCCGAAGAGGTTTCGCGCGATGTCTTCTGGCTGAACCAGATGGCGTTGCTGGGCGATCAGCGGGCACTGGATGACATTGTTTCGGCGATTCGCAAGATTCAGGCGGCGTGGAACTGAAATGAGCGAAACCAAACTCCAGGAAATTCTGCTCGGCGTCGCAGCGAACGTCATCACGCCACCGGTTGGACTCGACATGTGCGGCTTCATCGCCCGGGTCGAGCCGATGCAGGGGACGCACGATGATCTGCTCGTCAAGGCGATGGTCTGGGCCGAGGACGAGGCGCTGACGAACGCCGCGGCGCTCGTGACCTTCGATCTGATCGACCTCGAACCGGAGATGGTGGCGGCAATCCGCAGCCGGGCCGAGGCGCTGAGCGGCATCGCTGGCGATCGCATCGGCATCACCTGCACCCACACCCACGGCGGACCCGGCACCATGCCCGACCGGCGGCTGGGCCGGTCCGATCGGGACTACCTCGATCGCGTCACGACGATTGCCGCGGAAACGGTCGCCGCGGCCGCGCAGGCGATCGAACCGGTGGTTTTCACCTGGTCGCTGGGCAATGAGCCAACTGTCGGCAAGAACCGGCGGATTCCAGGCGGGATCATCGATCCCGCTGTGCCGGCGATCCGGTTCCAGCGGGCCGATGGCAGCGTCAAGGCGTTGCTCGTCAGTTACGGTTGCCACCCGGTGACGCTCGGTCCGGACAACACCCTGGCGACCGCTGATTACCCGGGCTACGTCCGGCGCACGCTCGAAGCGGCCTACCCGGGGGCGAGCGTGCAGTTCGCGACCGGCTGCTGCGGTCAGGTCAACAACGGCCACACCTCGCGCGATGGCGTTCACGGTCGGGGTTCGTACTGGCGCACCTACGCGGAAGCGGAGCGGATTGGCCGGGCCATCGCCGGAGCGGCGTTGCAAGCGGCCGAGCAATCGGCCCGGCTCGAAGCAGCCCTGCCGGTGCTCGATACGCCGATCGAACGGGCAGCCATAGGCACCGCGCGGCGGACGATCGAATTGCCGTTCCTGCCGACGGCGAGCGCCAATGAACTCGTGCGTTTCACCGCCGATTCCCAGCGTGCATTGGCTGAAGGTGAAGCGAATCCGGCGACGCCGCCCGGCGAAATCGCCCGGCTTCAGGTCTACCTCGCCTGGGCCGAGGAGACCGGCCGGGGACCGAACGATGCGTCCGAGTCGGCGGAAGTGATGGCGATCACCATCGGCGACATCTCGCTCGTGCTCCTGCCAGGCGAATCGTTCGTCGAATTCGGCCTGGACATCAAGGCGCGCGGCGGGTCAGAGAAGGTAATCACGTTGGCGTACGCCAACGGACGGCCCGGCTACATCCCGCACCGCTCCGCCTATCCGGCGGGTGGGTACGAGGTGGATGACGCCTTCCGCTACTACGGCTACCCGGCCTGTTTCGCGCCGGAGGCTGGAGAGCTGGTGGTCGAGGCTGGATTGGAAGCGCTCGCCGAATCGCGCTCGTCAGCGGTGCCATCGTGACGGCACTGAACGAGTTCAATGCCGATTCGCTGCGCGTGCGGGTCTTTCCGGACCGGGAATCGTTGGGCGCAACGGCGGCCGACGAGGCTTCGGCGGCGCTGATCGACCTGATCGATCGAACCGGGCACGCGACCGTGCTTTTCGCGGCCGCGCCTTCCCAGAATGAATTCCTGGCGGCGATCGCGAGCAATCCGGCCATCGACTGGCGTAAGGTCACCGCCTTTCAGCTTGACGAGTACGTTGGATTGTCGGCGGATCATTCGGCCGGCTTCGGCAATTTCCTCAACCGGAGCATTTTCGCACGGGCAAATCCGGGCACGGTCCACCTGATCGGTGAGACGACGTCGCTGGCGGCGGCCGAGGAGCGCTGCCGGGCGTACGCGGAGTTGCTGGTCGTCTCGCCGCCTGATATCGCCTTCATCGGGATTGGCGAAAACGGGCACCTGGCGTTCAACGATCCTCCCGTCGCCGATTTCCACGATCCACTATCGGTGAAGGTGGTCGAACTCGATGACGCCTGCCGTCAGCAGCAGGTCAACGACGGCTGTTTTCCGGACTTCGATGCGGTTCCGACCCACGCCATCACCCTGACGATCCCGACCCTGATGAGCGCGGCGCGCCTCTTTTGCATGGTGCCAGGTCCGACTAAACGAGCAGCGGTGGCGGCGACCCTGCGCGGTCCGATCGCGACGAATTGCCCGGCCTCGATCCTGCGCACGCACCCGAATTGCACCCTCTACCTCGACCGCGAGAGCTTCGGGGATGGCTAAGGTTCGTCAGCAGGCGAACGCCAAGGCTCGTACAGACATCAGTAGTTGTCTGGGTCGCGATGTTTTCACCGGCCAGCCGATCGAACTTCGGTTCGACGGGCCAGGAGTTGTGCCGGTCACACCGATTCCGGATGACGACTCCCTGCCGTGGATCGGGCCAGGGCTGGTTGATTTGCAGGTCAATGGGTACGGCGGCATCGATCTGAACGCTCCCGATCTGACGGTGGAGCGGGTGATTGGGTTGACCCACGCGCTGCTCGCCATCGGGGTGACAGCGTATCTCCCGACACTCGTCACTGACTCGCCGGAGGCGATCGAACAACGACTCAACGTGATCGCGCGCGCGATCGAATCCGATTCATTGACCGCGTCCGTGGTGGCCGGCATTCACCTCGAAGGACCGTTCATCTCACCGGAGGATGGCGCGCGCGGCGCGCATCCGCTGGCCGCAGTTCGGGGACCGGATTGGGGGCTCTTCGAACGGTGGCAGTCCGCTGCCGGGGGCCGGATCAGGATCGTCACGCTTTCGCCGGAGTGGCCCGAAGCGCCGGCGTTGATTGCGCAATTGCGTGCCGCCGGGGTGATCGCAGCCATCGGGCATACGGCGGCGACGTCTGACCAGATTCAGGTCGCGATCGAGGCCGGCGCGACGATGTCGACCCACCTCGGCAACGCGGCGCATCCGGTGTTGCCCCGCCACCCGAACTACATCTGGGAACAACTTGCCGCTGACGAACTCACCGCTTCTTTCATCGGCGACGGCTTTCACCTGCCGCGCTCGGTCATGAAAACGATCATGCGCATGAAGGGGGACGCGGCGGTGCTTGTCAGTGACAGTGTGGCGCTGGCCGGGATGCCGCCCGGCGAATACGACACCCCGATCGGCGCGAAGGTCGTGCTGACGGAGGAAGGCCGCTTGCATTTGCAGGCCGATCCGCGGCTGCTGGCGGGATCGGCGCAACCGTTGATCGCCGGTATCGGCAACCTCGTTCGCTCAGGCCTCGCCACGCTCGCGGACGCCTGGGCGATGGCGTCGGTCCGGCCGGTCCGGCTGCTGGGGCCGAAGGCGGAGAACGGGCTGGCGGTGGGCGCGCCCGCTGATATCGTGCAGTTCCGGACCGATGAACACCACGCCATCACGATCGAGGCGGTCTGGAAGCATGGTGAACTGGTCGTCAACGCGGCGAGAGGAGGGGAGCGATGAGCGTGGAACGACCGGTGCGGGTCGGTATCGTTGGATTCGGTTCGATCGGACGCACCCACCTGGCCGCGATCTCGGCGCAACCCGACGCGGAGGTGGTCGCCGTTTCCCGGCGCGCGCCGCTCGATGAACCGATCGGCATCGACTGCCACGCCGACTACCGGGATCTGCTCCGCCGCGATGACATCGACCTGGTGGTGATCTGCAGCCCAAGCGGACTCCACGCCGACCAGGCCCTCGCGACCCTCGAAGCGGGGAAGGGCGTGGTGATCGAGAAGCCGATTGCTCTCTCGGTCGAGGCCGGCCGCCAGGTCGTCGGTCTGGCGCGCGAAACCGGGCGATTCCTGTCGGTCATTTCGCAGCGCCGCACCGAGGACGCCTTGCGATTGGTGGATCAGGCGCTGGCGGACGGCACGCTCGGCCGGCCAGTGCTCGGGGAAGCGTTGGTACGCTGGTCGCGCGATCAGCGCTACTACGATTCCGCCGACTGGCGCGGCACCCGGGCGATGGACGGCGGCGTGCTGACGAATCAGGCAATCCACGCCATCGATGTGCTCTGCTGGCTCTTCGGACCGGTCGGGTCGGTCACCGGCTCGACCGCCACGCTGGTTCGCAGTATGGAAGCGGAGGACACCGCTGTGGCTTCGCTGCGCTTCGCGAGCGGGGCGCTCGGCAGCATCACCGCCACTACCGCCATCTACCCCGGCATGCCGGCGGAGATCAACGTGTTCTGCTCCAGGGGGTCGGCGTCGCTGCACGATGCGGCGGTCGCGCGCTGGGATGTGCCCGGCGTGCCGGAGCCGGCGCTCGATGCCAATGTCGGCAGCGGCAGCACCAACCCGGCGGCGATCGGCGATCTCGGCCACCGCCGGCAGTGGCGCAACATCATCGACGCCTATCGCAGCGGTGAGCGGCCGCTCGTGACCGGCGAGGACGCGCTCGCGACCTACGCCGTCATTGCCGCCATCGAGGAATCGAGCCGGACCGGGCGGCCCGTCCGCCCGACCTTCACACTCGCAACCAGTCAGGGAGAAACCAGGTGACGATCAGATTTGGGTTGGCGGGTCTGCGACACCCGCACCTCGAATACCTGCTAACCGAGATCGCCGGGCGACCGGGTGAGGTTGAGATCGTTGCCCTCGCCGAGGACGATCCTGCCATCCGCCAGCAATTCCAGGCACGGCTCGGCGTGCCGGCGTACGCCGACTACCGCGAGATGTTCGCCGAGACGCGGCTCGATGCGGTCGGGGTGATCGCGGTCAATAACGCCAAGGCGGCGATCGTGGTCGATGCCCTCGAAGCGGGCCTCCACGTCATTGGCGACAAGCCGCTCTGCACCTCGCTGGAGGACCTCGATCGGATCGAAGCCGCCTGGCGGGCGAGTGATCGCCAATTCTCGATGCTGCTCGACAAGCGCTTCTACCCGCCGACGCTGGTCGCGAAAGAGGTGCTCGACTCCGGGGAACTGGGCGATCTGGCGTTGGCCTGGGCGTCCGGACCGCACCGGCTCCGCCGCGAAACGCGGCCCGACTGGATGTTCCGCCACGCCAGCTACGGCGGCGTACTCAACGATCTCTGCATTCACGATATCGATCTGTTGCTCTGGCTGAGCGGAGCCGAATCGGGGCAGGTGCAGGGGTTGGCCGGGAATCGCGCCCACCCCGATCTGCCCGAATTCCAGGATTACGGCCACGTACAACTGCGACTCGGCGAGGGGGCCATCGCCACCAGCGAAGCGCACTGGTTCAGCCCCGAGGCGGCGCCGTACCACGGCGATTACCGGATGATCCTCACCGGCACGAAAGGAACCGCCGAACTGCGCTGGGTGCAAAACGAACTGATGGTCGCGACCAACGAGCGCGCGCCGGAATTACGGCCGCTGCCGCCGGCTGGTTCGGTCGCGGGTGATTTCTTCGACGCATTGCTCGAGAATCGTGAGCCGTCCGTGAAGGCGCATGAGGTGCTGACCGCGACCCGCGTCGCGCTGCTCGCGCAGACGTACGCCAACTCGGGCGCGTGGCAATCGTGGAGCGCGGTCCGGCCACGGTGATGCGATCAGACGCCGCTCGAAACGCCGAATCCCCCGTCGATCGGGATCACCGCGCCGGTGACGAACCGGGCGGCCGGGCTGCAGAGCCAAACCACCGTACCCGACACCTCGTCGGCCAGGCCGAAGCGTCCGGCCGGGGTGTGGGCGATGATCTGCGCACCCCGTTCGGTCAGGTTGCCGGCGTCATCGATCAGCAGCGCGCGGTTCTGCTCGCCGATGAAAAAGCCGGGT
>JADLGF010000281.1 GCA_020849415.1 Thermomicrobiales bacterium | reverse complement strand
CTTCGGCGCAGGGTGATCCGATCGATGTCGTCGCGACGGTCGGCATGATCGGCGATGCCGTGCAGAACGTCGGCGGCGATCGCGTCAACGTCAAGACGCTGATGGGACCCGGCATCGATCCGCACCTCTACAAACCGACCGCCGGCGATGCCCGCGCCTTCGAACGGTCGGACATCATCTTCTACGGCGGCCTCCACCTCGAAGGACGGATGATCGACGTGCTCGAAAAGGTCGCCCGGGTGAAGCCGGTGGTGGCGGTCACCGAAACGATCCCGGAGGATCGGCTGCGCACCCCGCCCGAATTCGACGGTCAGCACGATCCGCACGTCTGGTTCGATGTCACCCTCTGGATGATCGTGGTCGATACGATCGCCACCGAACTCGGCAATCAATGGCCGGATGACGCCGCCTATTTCCGGGCTAACGCCGATGCCTACCTCGCCGAGTTGCAAGCGCTCGACAGCTGGATTCGCACCGAGGTCGCCCGGATTCCGGACGACCAGCGGGTGCTGGTGACCGCCCACGACGCCTTCGGCTACTTCGGCGATGAGTATGGTTTCGAGGTCCACGGTATTCAGGGGGTCAGCACTGCCAGCGAGGCGAGTGCCTCCGATATCCAGGAGTTGACCGATCTGATCGTCGAGCGGCAGATTCGCGCCATGTTCGTTGAATCGAGCGTGCCGCCGGCCACGATCGAGGCGGTGCAGGCGGCGGCGCGTGCTCGCGGCTGGGAGGTCGGCATCGGCGCGCACCTCTTCTCCGATGCGATGGGCGAGGAGGGGACGTTCGAGGGCACCTACATCGGCATGGTCACCTGGAACGTGAATGCGATCGTTTCCGCGCTGGCTAGTGACGAAGTCGCCACGCCGGCGGCCTGATCGATTGGACATGAGGATGCCTGACACGAACGGAACCCCGGCGCTCGATATCGAGGATCTCACGGTCGCCTATCGCGATTCACCCGCGCTGTGGGATGTCGATGTCGCGGTGCCGGTCGGGAAACTGGCGGCGATCATCGGGCCGAACGGCGCCGGCAAATCGACCCTGATCAAGGCGGCGTTGGGGCTGGTGCCCCGCGCGGCCGGCTCGGTGCGCTTCTTCGGCCGCGATTACAAGGATGTCCGCAAGCGGGTCGCCTACGTGCCGCAGCGGAGTTCGGTGGACTGGAGTTTCCCGACCAACGCGCTCGATGTCGTGACGATGGGGACCTACGGACACCTCGGCTGGGTGAAGCGGCCGGGCCGCGCGGAACGGGAGCTCGCCGAAGCAGCGCTGGAATCGGTCGGGATGGCCGATTTCGCGCGGCGGCAGATCAACCAGCTTTCGGGCGGTCAGCAACAGCGGGTCTTTCTCGCCCGCGCCCTGGCGCAGCAGGCCGACTTCTACCTGATGGACGAACCGTTCGCCGGGGTCGATGCCACCACCGAGAAAGCGATCGTGCAATTGCTCCGCCAGCTGCAGGCGGACGGGAAAACCGTGGTGGTGGTCCACCACGATCTGGACACCGCCGCCGAGTACTTCGACTGGCTGATCCTGCTCAACGTGCGCAAGATCGCCGACGGACCCTTCCCCGAAACCTTCACCCGTGACAACCTGATCAGGGCCTACGGCGGCCGCCTCGGCGCGCTCGGACAACGGCTCGATCGGATCGGGGTCGAGTGATGGGCGACACCCTGCACGATCTGATCTTCGATTACACGCTGCGCAACGTGGCGCTCGGGTCGGCGCTGCTCGGGATCGTGAGTGGCGTGCTCGGCAGCTTCGCGGTGCTGCGCCGGCAGGGGTTGCTCGGCGATACCCTCTCGCACGCCGCCCTGCCGGGCATCTGCATCGCCTTCCTGCTGACCGGCTCGAAGGATTCACTCGTGCTGCTGATCGGCGCGGCGATCGCCGGCTGGATCGGCTCGCTCCTGATGCTTTGGGTGGTGCGGGAGACGGTCTTGAGCGAAGACGCCGCGCTCGGCATCGTGCTCAGCACCTTCTTCGGTGTCGGCATCGTGCTCCTCTCCGTCATCCAGCATCGCAACGACGCCAATCAGGCCGGCATCGACCGCTACCTCTTCGGGCAGGCGGCGGCGCTGATCGAGCGCAACGTGATCACCTTCGCGGTGCTGGGCGGCGCGGCGCTCTTCATCCTCTTCCTGCTCTACAAGGAAATGAAACTCTTCACCTTCGATCCCGCCTTCGGCGATACGATCGGCTTCAACTCGACGCTCCTGAGCGTACTCATGACAACGCTGCTCGTGATTGCCATCGCCATCGGCCTGCAAACGGTCGGGGTGGTGCTGATGGCGGCGATGATCATCGGACCGGGCGCGGCCGCGCGGCAGTGGACGAACCGGCTCGGGGTGATGCTGGTGCTCGGGGGCATCTTCGGCGCCGCGGCCGGCATCTGCGGGGCAGTGCTGAGTGTGACCGAATCGGGACTCCCGACCGGGCCGATGATCATCCTCTCGCTGACGGTGATCGTGGTGATCTCGCTCCTGTTCGGCTCCGCCCAGGGCATCCTGCGCGACGGCTTCCAGCAGCGCCGCAACCGGCGCAATCTGGCAGCGCCTGACTTCGAGGCCGAGGAGGTGGCGCCGTGACCTCCGATCTGACGATCCAGCTCACGGGCGTGCTCTGCGCCAGTGCCTGCGCACTGCTCGGGGTCTTCCTGATCCTGCGCCGCTCGGCGATGATGGCCGACGCCATCAGCCACGCCATCCTGCCCGGCATCGTGCTCGGCTACTTTCTCGCCGATGGTCCGAGCCTGCTGCTCGGGTTCCTCGGCGCGGTGCTCGCCTCTACCCTGACCGTCACCCTGGTGGCGGCGCTGCAACGTAGCGGCAAGGTGGATGAGAATTCGGCGATCGGGCTCGTCTTTCCGGCGATGTTCGCGCTCGGCACCGTAGTGGTGTCGAAGTGGTTCGCCAATGTCCACCTCGATACCGATGCGATCCTCTACGGCAACATCGAGTTCTCCTACTTCGACCGCCTGCTGATCGGCGATCGCGATCTCGGTCCGCAATCGATCTGGGTAATGGGCGTGCTGCTCGCGCTGAACACCATCTTCCTGCTCGTCTTCTACAAGGAACTGAAACTGACCACTTTCGATGGCGCCCTCGCGGCCGCGATCGGCATCTCGCCGGTCGTGATGCATTACGCCATCATGGGGATGCTCTCGGTGACCACCGTCGGCGCGTTCACCGCCGTCGGGGCGATCCTGGTGATCGCGATGGTGGTGGTGCCGGCGGCGACTGCCTACCTCCTGACCGAGCGGCTCGCCGTGATGCTCGTACTGGCGGTGGCGATCGGGGCGGTGTCGTCATTGGCCGGGGTGCGCTTCGCGATCTGGCTCGATGTTTCGGTCTCCGGCAGCATGGTGACCATGACCGGCGTCGCCTTCCTGCTGGCGCTGCTCTTCTCCCCGTCGCAGGGAATGGTGGCGACCTTCGTCCGCCGCCGACGGCAGCGCGCCCAGTTCGCCCTCGAAGTCCTGCTCGGTCACCTGCTGGCGCACCGGGGTGATCCGGCGGAAACCTCCCGCACCGCGTTGCCCGAGCACCTCAACTGGCCCGAGACCAAGGTGGCGAACCTGATCCGGGCCGGCGAGCGTCGCGGCTACCTGACGAACGGCGGCG
>JADLGF010000280.1 GCA_020849415.1 Thermomicrobiales bacterium | reverse complement strand
GCCTACATTCTGAAGGCGCTCAACCTGTGGGGCATCCCGACGGTCAATCCGCCGACGGCCACGACCCTCTGCGACGACAAGGTGCTGTGCAGTATGGCGATCGAAGCGGCCGGCTTGTTGACGCCGCGCACGCTGGTCGCCTTCTCGGTCGATTCGGCAATCGAAGCCTGCGAGAAGCTTGGCTATCCGGCGGTGCTGAAACCGGTGACCGGCTCGTGGGGCCGGCTGCTGGCGAAGGTGAACGGCCCCGAACAGGCGCGGGTGGTGCTGCAGCAGAAGGAAGAGCTTGGCTCGTACCATCACGGCATCTTCTATGTGCAGGAGTTCGTCGAAAAGCCGGGGCGCGATATCCGCGTCTACGTGATCGGTGACAAGGCGATCGCCGCCTCGTACCGCACCAGTGAGCACTGGATCACCAACGCCGCCCGCGGCGCGGTGTCGCTCAAATGTGAGATCACGCCCGAGATCGAGGAAGTCGCCCTCAAGGCGAAGGACGCGGTCGGCGCCATCCTGGCCGGGATCGACCTGATGGAAACCCCGGACGGCTACAGCGTGATCGAGGTGAACACCGGCGCCGAGTTCAAGGGGCTGATGAGCACGACCGATATCGACATTCCGGCCGAGATCATCGCCGAGGTGATGAGTGTCGGCGAGCGGTACCTCGAAGCCAAGAGCGGCGCGGCGCTGGTGATGGCGATCGATCAGCACGGCCGGATCGAGACAGGAGATTGACCCGCGTTTGAATTGACAATTCAGGACGGAGCACGTACCTTCCATTCGTGGCGTTGACGGGGAGAGTACGCCGGAAATCGCACCCCAGCGAGCGAGGAAATGGTGCAAGCCTCGCGGTTGGCGAACCGGCCGAACAAGACCCCCGAGCCCCCGGAAGAACCGTCGCCAGTGGCGGCGCAGTAGAACCGGGCGGGTGCCCCCGTTACAGGGCTAGAGCGTGTTGGCGCTCGAAGAGGCTGCGCGTGAGAGTGCGCGGCGAACGAAGGTGGTACCACGGATCGAAGCCCTCCGTCCTTTGGATGCGGGGGCTTTGTCGTTTGTTAAGGAAGGTGTGAAGACACACTTCACACCACGGGAGAACGGGTTCCGTGAGTACACCGGTCAATGTCGCCATCATGATGTCGCGGGTGCGGGTCGAGGAAAAGCTGCTCATGGAGGAGCTGACCAAGCGCGGCGCCTCACTCAGCAAGATCGATGACCGCACCCTGACGTTCGATCTCGATCGGCCGTCGATCGACGCCGATGTCGTGCTCGAGCGCTGCATCAATCACCTGCGTGCGCTCTATTCGCTCAAGATTCTGAACGATTGGGGCGTCCCGACGGTCAACACCTGGGAGGTCGCCAACACCTGTGGCGACAAGATCCTGACCACCGCCGCGCTCAACAAGGAGCGCGTGCCGAATCCGCGCACGATGGTGGCGTATACGCCCGAATCGGCGCTGGAGGCGATCGAGGAGCTTGGTTATCCGGTGGTGCTGAAGCCGGCGGTGGGATCGTGGGGCCGGCTGCTGGCCCGGATCAACGATCGCGATGCCGCTGAGGCGATCCTGGAGCACAAGGTGACGCTCGGATCGTTTCACCACGGCGCCTTCTACATCCAGGAGTTCGTGCGCAAGCCGGGCCGGGATATCCGCAGCTTTGTGGTCGGCGACGAAACGATCTGCGCCATCTACCGGGCCTCGGAGCACTGGATCACCAACACCGCCCGGGGTGGAAAGGCCAGCAATTGCCCGGTGACGCCGGAGATCGACGAGATTTCTCGGGCGGCGGCGCGCGCGGTCGGGGGCGGGGTGGTCGCGATCGACCTCTTCGAAACCGAGGACGGGCTTTCGGTGAACGAAGTCAACTACACGATGGAATTCAAGAACAGCATCGATACCACCGGGGTGAATATCCCGGGACGGGTGGCCGATTACGTGATCGATGTGGCGCGGGCGGCGCGCGAGCAGCGCGAGATTGCCGGCGTAGCGTAATACCCAGGGTTCAAAACCCTGGGCTAAGTCAGACGAAAACCCCTTCGGGGTTGGGGCGGCGGGAGTAGAGAGATGGCGGAGCGATTCAGGGTTTCCGTGATTGGTGGTTCCGGGTACGCCGGTGGTGAACTGGTGCGGTTGTTGCTCGATCATCCCGGCGCCGAACTGGTTCAGGTGACGTCGGAGCGCAACGCCGGCAAGTTCGTGCGGTTGCTGCACCCGAACCTGCGCAAGCGGACCGATCTCAAGTTCACGGCCAGTGCCGATCTGGAGCCGGTCGATGTCCTCTTCTCGGCGCTGCCCCACGGCGTTTCGATGGGGAAGATGACCGAGCTGCGCCGGATTGCGCCGATCATCATCGATCTTAGTTCCGACTTCCGGCTCAGCAACCCGGCCGACTATCCCAGGTGGTATCAGCACGAGCACGAACTGCCGGAACTGCTCGGCCAGTTTGTCTATGGCATTCCGGAACTCCACCGTGAGGAGATGAAAACGGCGAATCTGATCGCGAGTGCCGGTTGCATGGCGACCACCACGATTCTCGGTCTGTGGCCGCTCTACAAGGCGGGTGTGGCTGATCTCTCGAAGCCGATCGTGAGCGAGGCGAAGACCGGCTCCTCCGGATCGGGCGGGTCGCCGGGGCTGGCCAGTCATCATCCGGAACGGGCGGCTGTGATGCGCAGCTTCAAGCCGACCGGTCACCGCCACACCGGCGAGATCATACAGGAGCTGACCTTTGATGGGCAGGCGCCGGAGGTTGCGTTTTCGGCGACGTCGTACGACGCGGTCCGGGGCATTCTCGCCACGTCGCACGTTTATCTGAAAGAGCCGCTGGCCGACAAGGACCTCTGGAAGATCTATCGGGGCGCCTATGGCAACGAGCCGTTCGTCCGGATCGTGAAGGAAGCGGCGGGGATTCACCGCTATCCGGAACCGAAGATTCTCTCCGGCAGCAACTACTGCGATGTCGGCTGGGAACGGGACGAACATTCGAACCGGATCGTGGTGATGGCGGCGCTCGACAACCTGATGAAGGGCGCCTCCGGCCAGGCGGTCCAGGCCTTCAACATCCGCATGGGCTTCGACGAAACCCTGGGCCTCGGGTTCGCAGGATTGCATCCCATCTAGCGACGGGTTCCGGGTTCCTGGTTCCGAGTTCCGCGTCGAAATCCGTAGTCCTACGTCCGGCTTTCCGAACCCGGAACCAGGAACGCGGAACCATCCGCCCGACTGGAGGGCCGTAAGCATGATCGTTATCAAGATTGGTGGTGGGGCGGCGATTGGCGCGGAGGCGTACGCGCATTTCGCGGCCGATATTGCGGCGCTCGACACGCCGGCGGTGGTGATCCATGGCGGCAACGCCGAATTCAGCGCGCTCAGCACGAAGCTGGGGTTGCCGCCGCGGATGATCACCAATGACAAGGGGCGCGTCACTCGCTACACCGACAGCGACACGATCGACGCCATGCTCATGACCTACGCGGGCAAGGTGAACAAGCGGTTGGTCGGAGCCTTTCAGGCGGCGGGCGTGAATGCGGTTGGGCTGAGCGGGCTGGACGGACGGATCGCGGTCGGCCGTAGGAAGCCGGTGCTGCGCGGGTTGGAGGATGGCAAGCCGAAAGTGCTGCGGGACGATCATGCCGGGACGGTCGACACGTTCGACATCACCCTCGTGCGGCTCCTGCTCGATAACGGCTTCATGCCCCTGCTCACGCCACCGGCCATGGCCGAAGATGGCACGCCGATCAATGTCGATGGCGACAAGCTGGCGCTCGGCATTGCCGGCGAGCTCGGCGCCGAAGCGATGCTCTTCTTCTCCGATACGCCCGGCCTGCTGGCTGACCGCTACGATGAATCGACCCTGATCCGGACGATCGACGCCGGTAACGCCGAAGCGGCGCTGGACGCGGCGGCCGGTCGGATGAAAGTAAAGGTCGAATCGGCGCTGAAGGCGATCGAAGCGGGGGTGGGCAAGGTGGTCTTCTCGGACGGCCGCGTCGAACAGCCGGTGACGAAGGCGCTCGCTGGCGAGGGAACCACCATCCAGGTCGCGCGCTGACGCGCTTACGTGTGATGACCTGCGTCGCCACCAATCCGCGTAGGGGAGGGTCTTGTGCTCTCCCGCCGGCCGCATGGCCGGCCACTCGTGACGCGGAATGGCGGTTTCACTGGGGAACCGGGCGGTGGCGAAAGGCGTTTGTCGCCTGCGGGCGACCGGGAGGGCACAAGACCCTCCCCTACAGACACAAGCGGAAGGGATGACGAGGGTGACGAACGATACGGGGCTTTCGCTGGCGGAGATCCAGCAACTGGAACATGACCATTCCCTGCCGTTGTACGCCAAGCGTGAGATCGCGCTGGTGCGGGGCGAGGGGGCGTACCTGTTCGATTCGGACGGTCGGCGCTACCTCGATGCGATGAGCAATTACGGTGTGGCGGTACTTGGGCACGCCGACGCCGAGTTCGCCGCCGCGCTGAGCGATCAGTTGCAGACGCTGACCACCGGCCACCAGAGCTTCTACAACGACCAGCGGGCGGCGCTGCTTCAGGCGATCGCGACGATCGCGCCGGCGGGTGTGCAGCGGGCGTTCCTGAGCAACTCCGGCGCGGAAGCGATCGAGGCGGCGCTGAAGTTCGCGCGCGCCACCACCGGTCGGCCGAAGGTGGTGGCGGCCAAGCGGGG
>JADLGF010000279.1 GCA_020849415.1 Thermomicrobiales bacterium | reverse complement strand
GTTTCCGGAACGTCGCCCCCGCGCTCGAAAAAGCTGCGGCACGCTTCGGTGGTCACGGTAAAGCCTGGGGGAACCGGCAAACCCAGCCGGGTCATTTCCGCCAGGTTCGCGCCCTTGCCACCAAGGAGATCGCGATCCGCGGCGGTCCCTTCCGTGAACCGTCGTACCCACAACGCCATCGTGCTTTGACTCCCCCGGGGTCAGACCCATTGTCGTCGCCTGAAACTGCTTTACAGCGACCAGATCAATATATTACAGGCGTCGCAGTCGCGCCATCGGGGCCTTCAATCCCTGGCGGAGGGTGTGGTCGACGTCGAATAGTTCGATGTCGTACTATCCGCACACCGGGAGTTCAGCCGGGCGGCTGGACACCACCTTTCAGGAAGGATGAGCCCCTCCACAATGCACCGAATCACCGCGTTCTCGCTGCGCCAGCGATCGGTTGTCATGCTCGCCACGATTCTGATCATGCTGGTCGGGGTCGTCGGCGTCACCAGACTCAAGACCGAACTCTTCCCCGATATCAACATCCCGGTCATCACGGTGATCACCACGTACCCCGGCGCTGATCCCAACGCGGTCGATCAGGGGCTCAGCCAGCCGATCTCCGCCCAGATCGAGTCCCTGCCGGGACTCGATACCATCACCACCCAGTCCTCCGAAGGTTTCTCCGTGGTGATTGCCGAGTTCGAATACGGCACGAACATGGAGCAACGGGAGCAGCAGATCGCCGCCGCCATGAACGGTGTTCCGTTGCCGGATGGCGCCGGCCGGCCGGAAGTCACCCGCATCTCGTTCAATCAATTCCCGATCGTTCAACTCGCGCTGACCCAAGCCGATGCGGAACTCTCGACCCTGCGCGACCTCGCGACCGGCTCCTTCGCCCCGGCGATCCAATCGGTGGACGGCGTCGGCGAGGTCGAGGTGATCGGCGGCGCGGACGATCTGCTCCTCATCCAGCTCGATCCCGCCCGCATGACGCCGCTCGGCATCACCGCTTCATCGGTGGCCCAGGCGCTCCAGGCGAACAATCTCGCGGTGCCGGTCGGGTCGATTTCCGATGGCAGCCAAACCCTGCCGGTCCGCGTCGCCGGTCAGCCGGCGTCGATCGCCGATATCGAGGCGCTGATTGTCGGCAGCGATGAAGCTGGCAACCCGGTCACGATCGGCGAAATCGGCACGGTCAACATCGGCGCGGGCGGATCGCCCGGTGTCGCCCGCACCAACGGCGAGCTGTCCGTGGCGATCGACGTCTACATGCGCCAGGGCGCCAACACGGTCGAAACCGCCGAAGCGGTGCTCGAACAGATCGAAACCATCGAGGCGCAACTCACCGCCGCCGGCACGCCGGTCACGGTCACGCTCATCCAGGATCAGGCCGAGTACATCAACCACTCGATCGATCAGCTGATCCGCGAGGCGGTGCTCGGCGCCATCTTCGCGATCGCCATCATCTTCGTCTTCCTGCTCAGCGTCCGCTCCACGATCGTGACCGCCGTCTCAATTCCGGCGTCTGTGCTGGTCGCCTTCATCGTGCTCTGGACCCAGGGCATCTCGATCAACATCATGACCCTCGGCGGCCTGGCGGTTGCGATCGGCCGCGTCATCGATGATTCGATCGTGGTGCTGGAAGCGATCTTCCGGCACATCCAGGCCGGCAAGCGCCCGCGCCAGGCGGCGCTGGACGGCACGAAGGAAGTGGCGCTGGCGATCACCGCCTCCACGGTCACCACGGTCGCCGTCTTCCTGCCGCTCGGCTTCGTCGGTGGCATCATCGGCGAGATCTTCCGCCCGTTCGCCCTCACGGTCACCTTCTCCCTGCTTGCCTCCCTGCTGGTCGCGCTGACTGTGGTGCCAGTGCTCGCCTCCTACCTGATCTCGAAAGACAAGATTCGCGCGCCGAAACCGGGCAACACCCGCCTGCAGAACGTCTACGAGCCGCTGATCCGGTGGTCGGTCCGCCGTCCGAAGCTGACCATCCTCATCGCCGCGCTGGCGCTGGTCGCCTCCTTCGCGCTCGTTCCCTTCATCGGCACATCGTTCCTCCCCTCCTCCGGTGAGAAGATCGTCGCAGTCACCATCGATCTCCCGGCCGGTTCCTCGCAGGAGACCACCCTCGCGCTCGCCACCGAACTCGAGGCGATCGTGCAGGCGACATCACCGGTCGAACTGATCCAGACGCAGATCGGCGGCGACGGCCTGATCGCCGCCTTCACCGGCGCCACCAGCTCCCGCGCCACCATGACCGCCACCCTCGATTCCGATGTCGATATCCAGGACGAAATGGCCAAGCTCCGCGCCGCGCTCGAACCGGCGGCCGGGGACGCCTCGGTGACGGTCGGGGACGCTTCGGGCGGCTTTGGCGCCACCAACGAAATCCAGATCATCGTCACCGGCGCCGATTACGCGCAGGTCAGCGAGATCGCCAACCAGATGACGGCCGAGGTCGCCGGCGTCGATAACCTTGTCAATGTCGAGAACGACGTCGTCACCTCGAAACCGGAAATCGTGGTGCAGGTCGATGCCGCCGCCGCTGCCCAAGCCGGCCTGTCGACCGCGCAGGTCGCGGGCGAGGTCGCCGAAGCGCTGAACGGCTCGACCGCCGGTCTGGTCGTCGTGGACGGCGCGCCGTACCAGACGATCGTCACCGCCGGCACGCAAACCACCGAATCGCTCGCCACCCTGCCGATCGGGCCGAATGGTGTGCCGCTCAGCGATATCGCCTCGGTCAGCGAGGCCGACGGTCCGGTGCAGGTGGTGCGGATCGATGGCGAACGCGCCGCCACCGTCTCCGGCTCGATCACAAGCGAGGACACCGGCGCGGTCACGATGGACGTTCAGGCGATCGTGGATCGTTTCAGCGATGACGCGCCTGAAGGGGTCGATATCTCGCTCGGCGGCGTCGCGGCCGATCAGTCGGAAGCGTTCGGCGGCATGGCGATCGCGATGCTCCTCGCCATCGCCCTCGTCTACCTCGTCATGGTCATGAGCTTCGGCTCGC
>JADLGF010000278.1 GCA_020849415.1 Thermomicrobiales bacterium | reverse complement strand
TTATAGCCGAGGATTCCGTGTTGCTCCGGGAAGGGATCGTGCGCCTGCTCACCGATTCCGGCCACGAGGTCGTTGCCGCCGTGAGCAACGGTCCCGATCTGATCGCGGCCATCGAACGGGAACGCCCCGATGTCTCGATCGTCGATGTCCGGATGCCCCCGGGGTTTCAGGATGAAGGCCTGCGCGCCGCCATCGAAGCGCGCGAGCGGGTGGCTGATACCCCGGTGCTGATCCTGTCGCAGTACGTGGAGGAGCGCTACGCGGGCGATCTGATCGCCGGTGGCGCGAGCGGGGTCGGCTACCTGCTCAAGGAGCGGGTGGCGGATGTCGGCGAATTCGTCGCCAACCTGAAAGCGGTCGCTGCCGGCGGCACCGTGCTCGATCCGGAGGTCGTCAAGCAAATCCTGGTGCGGAGACGGCGGGATGAACGGATTGTGCAGCTCAGCGAACGCGAACGCGAGGTGCTCGGCCTGATGGCGGAGGGACGCTCCAACAGCGCCATCGCCGAACGACTCTTCGTGAGTGAGGGCACGGTCGAAAAGCACATCAAGGCGATCTTCTCGAAGCTGAACCTGACCGGTGACGAAGCCGATCACCGCCGCGTCCTGGCCGTCCTCGCCTACCTCCGCGCCGGCTGACGATGTTGCGAATGCAATACACAAAAGCGCCGGTCCAACACGTCGGACCGGCGCTTGGCCTGCCACCGAGGCGGCAGGGGACATTCGGGAAATCCTACAACTGGTGAATATCGGTGCGCTACTTACCACCAACCGGCCCATCCAACCGGCCCGTCGAATCCGTATAGGATAGAAGTGAATCCGTTTCAGGCGAGGGCGTCATGGGCGAGCGCTCGATCGATACCACCAACTCCGAACACCGGGTGATTCCGGCCGGTCTGGCCGGACGTGCCGGCGCGCTTTCCGCGGCCATCATGCTGGCCGTGCAGCTGATCTGGCGGCTGAACTGGTCCAAAAACGGCGTCGTTCAGGCCTTTCCGGAACTCATCGCCGCTGCGATCGCTCGCCTGACACCCCTCTCCGTTTTCGGCGCCGCCACCGAGAATTACGGCAGTTTGGCCAAGCGGACCCTCTTCGTCTGCGTGCTGATCGGCGTGATCGCGGTCGGTCGCTGGGCCGGCAGAACCGCCGGCCAGATCAGCAATGCCATCGGTCCGGGCTGGAAGAGCCGCTTCGGCAGCGCCCTGGTTGTGACGGCGTTCCTCTGGCTGGCGACCAACCTGCTCGTGTTGCCGATCGCCTACCTTGGCCCCTTCGCCCGCACCAGCAGTTACACGGGCGAGATCTTCTGGCAGCTCCTGCTGACCTTTCTGCTCTTCGCGCTGGTCTGGTCGCTGCTGACCGCGCCCGATCCTGAGGAGGACCCCATGCCCAACTACGGCGAAACGCTTTCGCGCCGCTCGATGATCCGTCGCAGTACCACCTCGGCGCTGCCGATCGCGACCGCCATCGCCCTCGGTGGCAGTACCTGGCGGTTGCTCGCGCCGAAAACCGCCTCCACCGCCACGCCGCTCATCGTCACCGGCACCTCCACCAGCGGCACCGCGACGGTCGAGGCGATCACCGTCAAGGAAATCATCGCCACCCAGCGGGCGAACCAGGGCTACGACCTGAACGCTTCGCCAGAGGTCGAGCCCGAGCCGACGCCCACATCGGACAAATCATCGAGCCGCCCCGAACCGCGAAAATCGGCGCAACTCGACAGCGATTCCGCGCCCGATTCGACTCCGGAGAACCCCTTCGAACTCTATGACGGGCTCGAGGAAGAGGGACGGCTGACGCCGCTCCTGACTGAAACCGCCGACTTCTACCACGTCTCCAAGAATTTCTCCGACCCACGCGTGAGCGCCGAGGGCTGGAGCCTAATGATCACCGGCATGGTCAATAGCCCGCTCCTGTTTACGCACGATCAACTGGTCGAACGGGCTACGACCCGCAAGATCACCACCCTCGGCTGCATCTCCAACGAACTCAACGGCGATCTCATCGGCACCGCCGAGTGGATCGGCGTCCCCCTGGCCGATCTCCTCACCGAGGCCGGCGTTCAGGAGGGTGTTTTCGATCTGGTCCTCCACGCCGCTGATGATTACGAAGATTCCATACCGATCGCCAACGCGCTCGATCCCGACACCATGGTTGTCATCGGCATGAACGGCACGCTCCTGCCGGACGATCATGGCTTTCCCGCCCGGCTGATCGTGCCCGGTATCTTCGGCATGAAGAACGTGAAGTGGCTCGATCGCATCGAACTCGTCGATCACGATTTCATGGGCTACTGGCAAACCCGCGGCTGGGCGGATGACGCCCCCTACCAGAGTTGGGGCCGGATCGATTACCCGACCGGCCGAATCGCGCCCGGTCCCACCTGGGCGTCCGGGGTCGCCTCGGCTGGCGATCGCGATGTCGTGCGGGTGGAGGTGAGCATCGACGGCGGTGAAAGCTGGTCCGACGCCCAAATCGAACCCTCGATCAATCCGCCCCTGACGTGGGTCCGCTGGGCGCACCAGTTCGAGGCCGTCGACGGCGCCGATTTCAACCTGGTCATGCGCGTCACCGACGGCAACGGCACGCTGATGGACGAAACCCTCCGCTCCCCGCTCCCCGTCGGCGCCACCGGCTGGCCCCGCCGCTACATCACGGTCCGCGCGTAACCAAACCCATTGGCGCGGTTACCGTTAAGATCATCTTTCCTCCGAAAAAGCCACCGTCACCCTGAGCGGAGCGAAGGGCTCGACGCGAAGCGATGATGCGATAAGGCACGGTATCCATGCGGAAACCCGCTTCGCGTCGAGTTCTCCGTTCACTCAGAATGACGTGGTTGGCGGTTCGAAGACGAGTCCACCACATAGGCAACCGCTCTCAGTCCCGAAGCGACTTTCGGCTGATTTAGCCCGGCGTTTCAACGCTGGGAACGCTAAAGCGGCCGGTCGGGGAACTCCCGACCGGCCGCTCTTCGTGCTTCGTTATCAGAATCAGGCCGTGGTGACCGGCTGGACCGAGGTGCAGAACGCGCAGCGGGTCGCCGCCGCCGGGATGCCGCTCAGGCACTCGGGGCAGATCTTGGTCGCGGCCGGTTCCTCCGCGGCCGGCTTCAGCCGCGCCATCAGCCTGTTCATCGGCTTGACGACGAAGAAGAAGATCGCCGCCGCCGTGAGCACGAAGGCGATGATCTGGTTCAGGAAGTTGCCGTACATGAACTCGCTGTTGTTGATGGTGAATTTCAGCGCGCTGAAATCCTGCTTGCCAACGATCGCCGCGATCAGCGGTGTGATCAAATCGGCCACCAACGATTGAACGACGGCATTGAACGCCGCGCCGATGACCACCGCGACCGCCAGGTCGACGATGTTGCCGCGCATCAGGAAATCACGGAACTCCTTGAAAATGCCCATTGGCGCTTCTCCCTCTCCCGCTTGGCTGGCGCTTCACTCGGACTCGCTGGCCCGATTCTGCCGCCGATCCACTCGCCGGCGTCGCCGATGCACCCTTTGCTTATATCGTCTCGAGTGCATATTCTCAAGACCTGACGACAGAATCCGGACAAGCGGGGGAAAATAGGCCTACTCCAGGCATCCGAGCAGCGCCGGTTCACCCCGTACTTGCGGCATACGAAGGGAAATGTGTGATGAGGATTCGTTTCATCGGCATCGAAAGCGCGGAAGGCGCCCTCTTGCCCGGCATGACCCGCTCGCCGCTCGGCGGTGCCTCCCGCGCCTGGCTCGATGGCGGGATCGAGCGTGATCTCTCGGCTGCCGGGGTCTCGATCGAATCGATCGTCTTCCCCGCCCTGTCACCCGAAGATGCTTCCGCGGATCGCATCGTCAATCTCGGCGAACTCAACGCCCGCGTGTCCGCCGCGGTATCCGGCGCGCTGTCGGTGGATGCGCTGCCGCTGCTCGCCGGCGGCACCTGCAACCAGCTGGTCGGCATGCTGAGCGGACTCCAGACCCACTTCGGCGCCACCGCCCGCATCGGCCTGCTCTGGCTCGATGCCCACGGCGATTTCAACACACCGCGCACATCCCGTTCCCAGATGCTCGGCGGCATGCCGGTAGCGGTTTCGGCCGGACTCTGCTGGCCGGTCTGGCGGGAACGCGCCGGCCTCACCTCCCCCATTCCCACCAGCCGCATCGTGATGGTCGATGTGCGCAATCTCGATCCCGACGAGGAAACGCTGATCCGCGCCACCGATGTCGAAATCGCCCGGTTCGGTGACGGGTTCGATGCGACCCCGGTAATCGAAGCCGTGGAGCGGCTCGCCGGTGAGGTCGATCATCTCTACCTGCACATCGATTCCGACATCCTCGATGCCTCGTTGCAGCCGAATCACACCACCGCCGAGCCGAACGGACCCGGTCTGGAACCGGTGCGGGCCGTGATCGAGGCGGCAGTTGCGAGTGGAAAGGTGCGCGCGTTCGGGGTTGTTTCGGTCAATCCGGAGGGAGCGGAGGGGGAAATCTCGCTGGCGAGCGGCAAGGCGATGATTCTGGCCGGTATCGCGGCGCTCGGTCGGCAGGCGCTGGCAACCGTATAATCTGCGCGACGGGCCGATTAGCGGCCCGATCCTTATTCCCGCCAGTCCGCACCGTTGTCCGCCGGCGGCCACTCACTCCAGAAGGTCTTCTGAACACCGTGACCGATCCCATTTTCGAAACCATCACCACGCAGTTCGATCCTGATCGTCCGTTTGCGCTGGCTCGTCACCTCGGCATTCCGGTTCGCGATCCCGCCTTTCTCCAAACCGCCCTCACCCACCGTTCGGTGCTGCACGAGTGGACCGCCGCCAACCCGGATCTGCCGATCCCCGATTCCAATGAACGGCTCGAGTTCCTCGGCGATGCCTTTCTCGGGCTGATCGTGGCGGAAGAGTTGTTTCACCGACAGCCCTCGGCTCAGGAGGGCCAGCTCACCTCATGGCGCGTTTCCTTCGTCCGGGCCGAGCGCCTGGTGAGTTGGGCGCGGGAAATCGGCCTCGGTGATTTTCTCTACCTCGGCACCGGCGAAAAGATCACCTCTGGCGCTCGCGACCGGATGCTCGCCGGCGCGTTCGAAGCCTTGATCGGCGCCATCGCGCTCGATGCCGGGGTCGAGATCGCCCGCGGCTTCGTGCTCCGATTCGTCGAGCGGGATCTGGCGGAGGTGGTGAACC
>JADLGF010000277.1 GCA_020849415.1 Thermomicrobiales bacterium | reverse complement strand
CAAAACAAGTACGCCCTCGAGCAATTGGCGGCGGTCTAGAGTTTGACGAGAACGGCTATGCGGACGACAATCGCCGGTGGCCGAAATCATCCGCTGCGCGCGGCCCGTTTGTGCGCGGCGGTTCGGATTGTCCGGAAGGAGAACGCGTGGCTGGGGATATGAGCGAAGGCGATCGCAAGACACCGCTGTACGATCGGCACGTTGCGCGGGGCGCGCGGATGATTCCGTTCGCGGGCTGGATGATGCCGGTGCAGTACACGGGGATCATCGACGAGCACAATCTGGTCCGGAACAAGGCCGGTCTGTTCGATCTCGGTCACATGGGCCAGGTCGAAGTCGGCGGCCCGGACGCGCTCGCCTTTCTTCAGGAAATCACGACGAATGATGTTTCCCTGCTCGAGCCGGGTCAGGCCCAGTACTCTATGCTCCCGACCCCGACCGGCGGGGTGATCGACGACATTTTCATCTACCGCCACCATGAGGGGCCTGGCTACTTCGTGTGCGTCAATGCCTCGAACCGGGAGCGTGACGTTGCCTGGATGCAGGAGCAGCGGTCGGCTCGGCCGGAGCTCGATGTCACCGTTGAGGACATCAGCGACAACACCGGCATGATCGCGATCCAGGGTCCGAAGGCGGTCGAGATCACGCAGCGCCTGACCGACACCGATCTCTCCGCGACTACCCGCAACTCGTGGATAGCCGCGACCGTAGCCGGCATCGACCTCATGCTGGCGCGCACCGGGTACACCGGTGAGGACGGCTTCGAGTTCTACTGCCCGATTGAATCAGTGGTGGCCCTTTGGGACGCCTTGATCGAAGCGGGTGAGCCTGATGGCCTCCAGCCGATCGGACTCGGCGCCCGCGATACGCTCCGCCTCGAAGCCCGCATGCCGCTCTACGGCCAGGAACTGGCCGAGGACATCTCGCCGCTCGAAGCCGGTCTCGGTTGGGCGGTGGCGCTCGACAAGGCTTCGTTCATCGGCGCCGATCCGCTACGCAAGATCAAGGGTGAGGGTGTACGCCGCAAGACGGTCGGTTTCCGGCTGCTCGAACGGGGCGGATCGCCACGCTCGCACTACGATGTCGCGGTCGATGGGAAGGTTATCGGCCACGTCACCAGCGGCGCGATGTCGCCGACCCTTGGGGAGAACATCGGCATCGCGTTGATCGAGAGCGAATACGCCGGAGTCGGCAAGCCGCTCGAGATCATTGTTCGCGGCAAGCCGGTGCGGGCCGTTCAGGTCAAGGTTCCGTTCTACAAGCGCACCTATTAGAAACCGGGATATCCAGCGTCTCAGGAAAGGAAAAAACGTGAGCAATCCGCGCGATCTCAAGTACACGAAGTCCCACGAGTGGGTCCGCATCGACGGCGATACCGCCGTTTTCGGCCTGACCGATCACGCCCAGGGCGAACTCGGCGACATCACCTACCTCGAACTGCCGGGCGTCGGCGATTCGGTGTCGCAATCGGAGCCGTTCGGGGTCGTCGAGTCAGTCAAGGCCGCCTCCGATATCTACGCGCCGCTGAGCGGTGAGGTGATCGAGGTCAACGCCGCCGCGGTGGACGCGCCGGACGTGGTCAATCGCAGCCCGTTCGACGATGCGTGGTTGATCAAGGTCAAGCTGGCCGATCCGGCGCAGGCCGATGCGCTGATGGACCCGGACACCTACGACGCGTTCGAGGCGGAAGCGAGTCACTAGTCGCCATCAGAGGAACGAACACGCCAATGACGTTCAACCCGCAAACGACCGAAGACCGCGCCGAAATGCTGGCGGCGATCGGCATCGATTCCGTCGATACGCTTTTCGACGCAATTCCCGCCGACGTCCGCTTCCCGACCTTGAACCTGCCGCCGTCGCTGACCGAAATGGAGGCGGCCGCGCGCATGCAGGAACTGGCCGAGATGAACGTGGCGCCTGGCCAGGGCAAGTCGTTCCTCGGCGCCGGCAGCTACTCGCACTTCGTGCCGGCGACCGTCGGTCAAATCCTCGCCCGCGGCGAGTTCTACACCGCCTACACCCCGTACCAGCCTGAAGTGGCGCAGGGTACGATGCAGGTCATCTACGAATTCCAGTCGATGGTGGCGGCGTTGTTCGATATGGACGTCGCCAACGCCTCGATGTATGACGGCGCCACGGCCCTGGCCGAGGGCGCGCTGATCACGATCAGCAAGACGAAGAAGCGATCGAAGGTTGTCGTCTCCGGCACAGTCAGTCCGGCCTACCGGGCGGTGCTGCGCACCTACACCGTCGGTCTGCCGATCGAACTCGTCGAACTGCCCGTGCCGTCATCCGGCTTCGTGCAGTACGCCGAGGATTTCCGCCCGTACCTGAGCGACGATCTCGCCTGCATCGTGGTGCAGTACCCGAACTTCTTCGGCGGGATCGAGGACGTTCAGGCCGTGGCCGATCTTGCCCACGAGGCGGGAGCGCAACTGGTGGTGAG
This sequence comes from Thermomicrobiales bacterium, assembly GCA_020849415.1. Taxonomy (GTDB): domain Bacteria; phylum Chloroflexota; class Chloroflexia; order Thermomicrobiales; family UBA6265; genus JADLGF01. Next base: position 5,960 of record JADLGF010000277.1, on the reverse strand, counting down.
CACGTCGCCGGTGCCGCTCGGGCTGCTCAAGCCGCCGGGATCGCTGGGCGCGGACGTGGTCACCGCCGAGGGTCAGAGTCTCGGCGTGGCGCAGTCGTTCGGTGGCCCGTACGTCGGCCTGATGGCGACCCGCCAGGAGTTCGTTCGCCAGATGCCCGGCCGCCTCGCCGGTATCACCACTGACTCCGAAGGGAAGCGCGGCTTCGTGCTTGCCCTGCAAACGCGCGAGCAGCACATCCGGCGCGAGAAGGCGACGAGCAACATCTGCACCAACCAGGGGCTGATGGCCACCGCCGCCACGGTCTACATGGCGACGATGGGACCGGAGGGCTTCCGCGAGGTGGCAACCCGCTCATACCAGAACGCGCACTACCTCGCGTCCGAAATCGCCAAGCTCAACGGGTTCGGCCAGCCGCTCGATGCGCCCTTCTTCCACGAGTTTGTCATCAGCTGCCCGAAGCCGGTCAAGGCGATCAACCAGCGACTCGCCGAGTCGGGCTTCATCGGTGGATACGATCTCGGCCTCGTCGATCCGGCGCTCGATCACCTGATGCTGATCTGCGCCACCGAGTTGCAGAACAAGGCGACTATCGACGCCTTCGTTTCGCTGCTCGCAACGGCCTGATCGCCTCCGCTGACCCGAAAAATGGGGCTCCTATAGTACACTGATGCGAAAGCGCCGGCCCGTTTGGACCGGTGTTTTCGCACGATTTTCGTTTTCGCGGGTGAGCCCAGCGCTCTCGTTCGAACACCGAGGCTCGCTCTATGATCAGAAACCGGCAGGGACTACTGTGACCAAACCGATCGTGGCCATCGTCGGACGTCCGAACGTTGGCAAATCGTCCCTTTTCAACCGGCTGATCGGCGAGCGGCGCGCTATCGTCGAGGACCTTCCCGGCACCACGCGCGACCGCGTGTACGGCACCAGCAACTGGGGCGGCGTGGAATTCACCGTCGTCGATACCGCCGGATTGCTCGGCGAGGATGAAGCGGCGGCCGGTTCAGGCACGCTCGCGGAAATCCTCAAGGACACCCGCGAGCAGGTGCAGAGCGCCATCGAGGAAGCGGACGTCATCCTCTTCGTCACCGATGTCAAGATCGGCGTCAACGCGGGCGACTACGAGTTCGCCGATATGCTCCGCCGCACCGACAAGCCGACCATTCTCGTGGTCAACAAGGCCGATTCGCTGACGCGGCGGGAAGACGCCGTTGAGTTCTACAGCCTCGGCCTCGGCGAGCCATTCCCCGTTTCCTCCTATCACGGCTCCGGCACCGGCGATATGCTCGACCGGCTGGTCGAATCGCTGCCGGAATCAGAGGAAGAGCCGGAGACGGAGGGGCCGCGCATTGCGATCGCCGGACGGCCGAATGTCGGCAAGAGCCGGCTGCTGAACGCGATTCTGGGCCAGGAGCGGGCGATCGTCAGCGATTTGCCCGGCACCACCCGGGACTCACTCGACACGCAGATCGAGTGGGAAGGGGAGCCGGTGACGCTGATCGACACGGCCGGCATCCGCCGCCGCGGTCGCATCGATCCCGGCATCGAACGTTTCAGCGTGCTTCGCTCGATGCGCTCGATCGAACGCGCCGACATCTGCCTCCTCCTGATGGACGCCACCGAGGGATTCACAGCCCAGGACCTGCACATCGCCGGATTCATCGATGAGCAGAAGAAGGGGTGCGTGGTCGTCATCAACAAGTGGGACCTGATCGAAAAAGAAGCCGGTACGATGGAGGATTACCGCCTCAAGGCCCGGCAGGCGCTCGATTTCATGCCCTACGCGCCGATTGTCTTCACCTCGGCCAAGCTCGGTCAGCGCGTTCATCAGGTGATGGAAGCGGCGATGAGCGTCGTCGAGCAGCGCGATCGCCGGGTGCCCACCGCCAAGCTGAATCAGGTGCTGAAAGACGCGGTGCAGAAGCACCCGCCGCCCAGCCGGCCGGGCAAGTGGATGAAGTTCTACTACGTCACCCAGGCCGACGTGGCGCCCCCCACCTTTGTCTTTTTCTGCAACGATCCCGAAGGGCTGCACTTCTCGTACCGGCGTTACCTGGAGAACGAGGTCCGGGCCGCGTTCGGCTTCGAGGGTACGCCAATCCGCATGAGCTTCCGCGCCCGCGACGAGGACCGCCGCTAGACGAGGAGTCAGGTATCAGGAGTCAGGAGTCAGACGAAAATCTCCTAACTCCTAACCCCTGACTCCTAGCTACTTCCGGTAGCCGTTCGGGTTGTTTTGGAGCCATTCCCAGGCGCCGTTGAGCATCGTTTCAAGGTCACTCCGGACCGGGTTCCAGCCGAGTTCCGTGCGGGCGCGGGTTGAATCAGCGACCAGCACGGGCGGATCGCCGGCGCGGCGCGGACCGACCCGGGCCGGGATCGGTTGGTCGGTGAGGTTTCGCGCTGCCTCCAGCACCTGCTTCACCGAGAAACCGGTCTTCGTGCCAAGATTGAACGCACCGAGCGGTTTGTCGAGCTTGTCGAGGGCCAGAACGTGCGCCTCGACCAGATCGTGCACCTCTACGTAGTCTCGGATGTTGGTGCCGTCGAAGGTGTTGTAGTCCTCTCCGAAAATGGTGAATTCATCCCGCTTGCCGGCGGCCGCCTCGAGCAGGATCGGCACCAGGTGCGTTTCCGGATCATGATCTTCGCCGCGATGACTGGCGCCGCCCGCAACATTGAAATAGCGCATGCAGGCGTAGTTGAGTCCGTAGGCCTCGGCGTGCCAGGGGAGCATCTGCTCCACGATCCACTTCGACTGGCCGTAGGGGTTGATCGGCTTCTTCGGATCGTCTTCCAGGATCGGAATCCGCTCCGGGACGCCGTAGACCGCTGCAGTCGAACTGAAGACGAACTTCGAACAGCCAGCCTCGACCATCGCAAAGATCAGGTTATGCGTCCCCACCACATTGACACCGAAGTAGGAGCGGGGGTGGCCCATCGATTCCCCGACGAGCGTCGCGGCGGCAAAATGCATCACCGCCTCGGGCGCTGCCTTGCGCACAGCGCGCATCACACCTTCGGCGTCCCGGAGGTCAACCTCGATGAAATCTGCACCCTTGGGCACACCGGCAGCGTGCCCCCGCCAGAGATTGTCGAAGACCGTTACCTCGTGTCCGAGTTCGAGCAGACGCTCCGCTGCAAATCCGCCCACATAGCCGGCGCCACCGGTCACGACCACACGCATTGGTCACTCCTCGAAGAAAGGCGAGTGCGCTTGAATCGCACCTGATCGTTCAGGTGCGTGCAAGACGCCATGGTACACTGCGATTTGCGAAATGCCCGCGTAGTTACTGGGAGTTACACCCCGATGTCGACCGAGATTTCCGCCGCCTCCAGGTCCCTGATCGAGCAAGATCCCGCGATCGCCTCCGCCATTTCCCGCGAGCAGGGCCGGCAATTGCGAGGCATCGAACTGATCGCCTCCGAGAATTTCGTGAGCGGCGCGGTGCTCGAAGCGATGGGCAGTGTTCTGACTAACAAGTACGCGGAAGGGCAATCGGGCAAGCGCTATTACGGCGGTTGCCAGTTCGTCGACATCGTCGAGGATCTCGCCATCGATCGCGCGAAGCAGATCTTCGGCGCGGAGCACGTCAACGTGCAGCCGCACAGCGGCGCCAACGCCAATCTGGCCGCCTACTTCGCGCTGATGAATCCAGGCGACAAGATTCTCGGTCTCAGCCTGGAGCAGGGCGGGCACCTCACACACGGCCTGAAGGTCAATTTCTCGGGGCGGTTCTTCGAAGCGCACGCGTACGGACTCGTGCCGGAAACGGGCGTGATCGATTACGACGAAGTGCTCGCGACAGCGAAGGAGGTGCGCCCGAAGGCGATCATCTCCGGCGCCAGCGCCTATAGCCGCACGATCGATTTCAAGCGTTTCCGCGAGATCGCGGATGAAGTCGGCGCCTACCTCTTCGCCGACATCGCGCACCCGGCCGGGCTTGTGGCCGCCGGCCTGCACCCGTCGCCGATCCCGTACGCGCACGTCACGATGACCACCACGCACAAGACGCTGCGCGGTCCGCGCGGCGGCATGATCATGACCAGCGAGGAGTTCGGCAAGGCGATCGACAAGACCGTCTTTCCGGGCACGCAGGGCGGCCCGCTCATGCACGTCATCGCCGGCAAGGCGGTTGCATTCGGGGAGGCGCTGCAGCCATCGTTCAAAACCTACGCCCAGGCGGTGATCGACAACGCGCGGGCGATGGCGAAGGTGCTCGAAAGCCGGGGCTTCCCGATCATTTCGGGCGGCACCGATACGCACCTCTTCCTGATGAACGTCGATGCGGTCGGACTCTCCGGCAAGCAGGCCGAGAAGATGCTCGACAAGGTCGGCATCACGGTCAACAAGAACACGATCCCGGGGGAAACGCGCTCTCCGATGCAGGCGAGCGGCATCCGCATCGGCTCGCCGGCAATCACGACGCGCGGCTTCACCAAGGCCGACGCCGAACGGGTGGCGAATCTGGTCGCGGATGTGCTGCTGAATCCGGACGATGCCACGGTCGCCGCGGGCGTGGTCGACAGTGTCGCGGAGCTGACCCTGCGTTACCCGCTGCCCGGCCTCGGCGTCGGGGCGATCCAGCCGACCTTCGAAGGGCACTGACCCCGCCGCGCTGTCTCACTGACCGGGAGCGACGATGAGCCACGCCCTGATCGCGATCGCGGTGTTCACCGTCACCCTCGCGTCGTCGCTCTTCCTTGTCCACTGGACGATCAGCGCCGCCCGGCAGCTGCGTGTCATGCACGAGCCGGGCGAATTGCGCGTGCACAAGACACCGGTACCGCGGTTGGCGGGTCCGGCGATCATGCTGGCGTTCCTGCTCGGCATCGCCGTCAGCTACGCCTTCGATATCTCCCGGTTCGCCGTCGAAACCGAACGTCTGCTGCTGCTGATGGCCGGCTCGGTCTTCGTAGCTGTCACGATTTTCTACGATGACATCATCGGCATCGCCCCGAAACCGAAGCTGCTCCTCCAGATCGTGGCGGCGTTGATCGTCGTTCTGCCGCGGCTGCGGGGCGAGCGTCACGGCATCGTGATCGAACAGTTCAACATCCCGTTCGGCGATGTGGTGACGCTGCCGCTCGCGGTCGCGATCGCCTTCACGATCTTCTGGATCGTCGGCATGATGAACACGCTGAACTGGATCGATGGGCTCGACGGGCTGGCCGGGACGGTGACGCTGGTTGCCTGCGTCGTCCTCTTCATTCACACCTTTTTCTGGCCGCGCGAGGATCCGCAGTTCACGATCTCGATCCTGCCGATCGCGCTCGGAGCAGCGGTGATTGGCTTCCTGCGGTACAACTGGCATCCAGCCAAAATCATCATGGGTGATTCCGGCGCCATGTTCCTTGGGTTCGCGCTGGCGATCATCAGCATCATCGGCGGCGCGAAGATCGCCGCGGCATTGCTGGCGCTCGGCCTGCCGATCATCGATGTCGCCTGGGTGATCCTGATACGCATGGTGCGCCGGAAAGCGCCCGGCGAACGCGACATGCAGCACCTGCACCATCGCTTGCTCGAACTCGGCTGGAGTCAACCCCGGATCGTCCTGACGATCGGTGGCGTGTCACTCGGGTTCGGACTGCTGGCGGTACTTCTGCCCTCCCGGGAACTCAAGCTGATTGCGATCGGCGTGGCGGGACTGATCGTGCTGGCGACCGTCGTGGCGTTGGCGCTCCGGACGCCGGAAAACAGTGAACCGGGCCGGCAGGAGTAGCCGGACCCGGTTCGATGGCCACAAGCGATTTACGGGCAACGACTATTGCAGGAGGAGATCGAAGCGCACGCGCTCCCGTTCCGCCTCGCTCAGCTTGCGATCCATCACGCCAATGAACGACGCAATCAGGTGACCGACGTGCTGGCTCAACAGCACCCCGGCAGCGGCGCCGGCCACGCCACCGACCATCGCGCCGGCGATGAACGGACCCCAACTCTTCTTGCTCACGTTCCGCAACT
>JADLGF010000276.1 GCA_020849415.1 Thermomicrobiales bacterium | reverse complement strand
CGGAATCGATCACCAGCGCGAACGGCGCGGTCAGCAACGACACCAACCCACCCGCCAGCGCCGGACCGGTGATTTGCGCGCAGGATGTCGAGAACTCGAGTTTACCGTTCGCATCGACCAGCTGATCCCGCCGCACCAACGACGGCAGGTAGGTGGTATCCGCCACGTCGAACAACATCGCCAGGGTGCCGTGGGTGAACGCCACGGCCACCAGCAGCGGAATCGACAGCCAATCGAAGGCCGCGGCAATCGGCACGGTCAGCAGGCAGATCGCCCGCCCGACATCGGCGGCGATCAGCAGCGGCCGTTTGCGCAGCCGATCGACCCAGACCCCGACAAACAGGCCCATCAGCAGGTACGGCAACGACGCCGCCGCTGTCAGCACGCCCATCTCGAAGGTGGAGGCGTCGAGGGTCGTCACCGCCAGCAACGGCAGCGCGATCACCGTGATGTAGGTACCGAAGATGGAAATCGATTGCGCGCCCCAGAGCCGCATGAAGTCGTCATGCGCCCAGAGCCCGCCCCGCTGCGAGATTTTCGATCGATTGGCAAACACGTTTCGTACCCGCCCGTTCAAACACGGGGAGGCGCCACAGGTTGGCGCTTGTTCCCGCTACTCACCTACGCCGGTTACAGAGCAGCGGTGTTCAGGCCATTTGGACGAAACGTGGCTCCAACAATTCGAATCTCCGGTCCAACGGTCATCAGGAATTACGACGCGCAAACAATACGTCCCACCCCTTCATACCAACAACCCACCCCCAACTCCTGACTCCTCACGCCCCACGCCTCACGCCTCACGCCTCGATTGAGTACGCTTCCGATACCTGTTCGAATGACGTCGGGAGATGAAGATGGAGCGCCCAATCGAAGTTGCGATTGTCGATACCAGTGCCAGCCCGCACGCCGCCTGGCGTGGGATCGGTATCGATCGCGTCCGCCTTGACGACACAATCTGGGAGCCGCGCCGGCGCCTGACCATCACCGAAACGCTCTATTCCCAACACCGGCTGCTCGAAGAGACGGGCCGGATGGCGAATTTCCGCCGCACCGCCGGCAAGGAAGCGGGCGGGTACGTCACCCGCTTCTATTTCGACGACTCTGATGTCTACAAATGGCTCGAAGCCGCCGCCTGGGCGATGGCGACTGACCCCTCCGATCATCTCGATCAACTGATCGACGAGGTCGTGGCGGAACTCGCGGACGCCCAGCGGCCGGACGGCTATCTCAACACCTGGTACAGCCTGAAGGAACCCGGGCTCGAATGGACCGAACTGGTTCGCACCCACGAGCTCTACTGCGCCGGTCACCTGATCCAGGCGGCCGTGGCGCACGTCCGCGCCACCGGCAAGCGCAATCTGCTCGATGTCGCCGTCAAATTCGCCAACCTCATCTGCGACACCTTCGGCCCGGAGGGTTCAGGAAAGCGCCAGGGCACCGACGGTCACGAGGAGATCGAACTGGCGCTCGTAGAGCTCGGACGCCTGACCGGCGAGCTCCGTTACATCGACCAGGCCGGCTATTTCCTCGATGCCCGCGGTCACGGTCTCTCCGGCGGCGATGAGTATCACCAGGATCACCTCCCTTTCCGCGAAACCAGCGAGGTGGTGGGGCATGCCGTGCGGCAGGTCTATCTCACCGCCGGCGCCGCCGACATCTACGCGGAAACCGGCGACCCGACGATCGAGGCGGCGCTGGAGCGGCTCTGGCAAAACATGGTGACGCGACGGATGTACGTCTCAGGCGGCATCGGCTCGCGTTGGGAGGGCGAGGCCTTCGGGCGCGATTTCGAACTCCCCAACGAACGCGCCTACACCGAGAGTTGCGCCGCCATCGGCAGCGTGATGTGGAACTGGCGGATGTTGTTGCTCCGGAATGAGGCCCGCTACGCCGACCTGATCGAGACGACCCTCTACAACGCCATGCTGCCGGGACTCTCGCTCAGCGGCGACCGCTACTTCTACCAGAACCCGCTTCAGGATGACGGCAATCACCGTCGCCGGCCATGGTTCGAGTGCGCCTGCTGCCCGCCCAATCTCGCTCGCACCCTGGCGTCGATCGGCGGCTACTTCGCCACGATGCGCGACGACGAACTGGCGATCCAACTCTATGGCCGAGGCACCGTCAGCACTCCCCTACCCTCCGGCGCCAGCGCCCACCTGACGATCGATACCGACTACCCGTGGGACGGCGCCATCCGGATCACGATCGCTGAGGACGCCGACTTCATCCTCTCCTTGCGCATCCCGGCATGGGCGACAGGCGCGTCCGCCGTGGTGTGCGGCGAGGCGGTCACCGTCAACCAAGGAGCGTACCTCCGCCTGGAACGGAAATGGCACACAGGTGACACGATCGAGTTGACCCTGCCGATGCCGATCCGCCACGTTACGGCCCATCCGTATATCGTTGAGAATCAGGGGCGAATCGCGGTGTTCCGGGGTCCGATTCTCTTCTGTCTTGAATCGGACGGCGGGAGTCAGGTCGATCCGCGCACCGCCACGCTCGGGCAGGCCGATACGTGGATCGCCCGGTATGAACCGGCGCTGCTCGGCGGAGTCGTCACGATCGCCGCCGAGGCCTTCGACCGTCAGCTCCCGGAATCGTGGAGCGCCCAACTCTACCGCGAAACGCCGTTGGAGCCGGCGGCTACCGCGAACGAAGCCTTCACACTCGTCCCCTACTTCGCCTGGGCCAACCGCGAACCCGGCCCAATGGCGGTCTGGCTCAAGATGGATCAGGGGGAATAGTCAACCACCAACTACGACCGTCATGATGACCGAAGGGAAGGACTCGACGCGAAGCGAGGGTGCAAAAACGTACGGTGTCCATGCGGAGGCTCGCTTCGCGTCGAGTTCCTCACATCCGTTCGGAATGACGGGGTTTGGTGGTGCGAACCGCGTCCAGCCCTGAAACGCGAAACGGAACACCGGCGGCCGATCGGCCGCCGGTGTTCTTGCTAGCATCGAATTCAGTTCGGTTCGAGGTCGATCAGAACTCGAGGTCCGGGCACTGATCGTAGAGCGCCATCAGGCCGTCGAAGTAGCCCGAGAATTCGTCTTCTTCCTCGAGCAGCTCGTCGACAAGCGGGGTGAGGTCCTCGCCAGCTTCCGCGGTATCGATCAGATCGTCGAATGACGTGATCATGAAGTCAACCACGTGACCGAACCCGTCGTGGAAATCCTGGGCCGCTTCCGGCACGTCCAGGTCCGCGAGTCCGTCCTGTAGCGCTTCGAACCCGTCCTGCAGTTCGATGAGCTCATCCGCGGTCAGGTCAGTCGCGTCGTCGATCTCGAATTCGGCGACGCCGGACTCGTCCATCAAGGCGGAGACTTCATCGATATACGCCTGGATGACCAGGCAGTCCTCGCTCATTTCGACGTCTTCTTCGGTGGCGTCACCGCCGCCGGTACTGACTGGCAGGTCGATCTGATCGACCGTCGGGATATCCGCCAGCGACGGCGCCGTCGGCGCGTCCGGGAAGGAGGCGACGAAGGTCAGCTGATCGCCCGTTTCGAACACGATGAAGGCCGGCTGGGCGGTATTGAAGGCCTGGAAGGCCAGCAAGCCGGTGACACTGTCGCCGGCGGCAAGATCGTCGTAGCCGAGATCGGGAATCTCCGGATCGCTTCGCCAGGCGGACGTGCCGCTGTTGCGGTAGCCATCGGTGTCGATCATCTTGAAGCTGTAGGGATCGACCGGCCAGGTATTGCCGCCAACATTCTCGATTGTGAGCACAGCCCCGGCGAAGTGGTAGCCGCGATTCGGCTGGCTGGAGGGATCGACATCCGGCAACGGATCGAGCCAGTCGTCAACCGTCACGTTCACCAGTGGCCGGGCGTTGTTGTCGAGCACCTCGACCGTATCGCCGGCGGCGGGCATCGTGTCAGCCGCCGCGAGCAGCGTCAGGCGATCCCAGGTCACCGAGTAGCCGATCGCCGCCGCTTCCGTGCCCGCCAGCACCTGGAAGGTGACCGAGCCGGTGACGGTCTCGCCCGGTTCGATCGGCTCGCTGCTGAGCATCGGCAGCGCCTGCGATTCATCGATCAGCACGTAGGCGGAGTCGCTGACGAAGCCATCGGTATCGATCAGCTGGAAACTGTAGGTGTTCGGTGAGAAGGGGGCTGAGCCGATATTGGTCACCGTCACGGTGATGTGCGCGAACGCGAAGCCGCGATCGGGCGCGTACGAGTTGTCGTAGCCCTGGAAATCGGGCGTGAACGAATCGACCGTCATTTCGATCATCGGTTGACCGGCGGCGTCGGTCATTGCAACCGCTCGTCCGGCGCCATCCGTGTCCTGCGCCATCAATCGGGGCGCGTGCAAACCCGCCACGAAGCTGAGCATCAGGAGTAGCGACATCGCTACTGAAACAACTCTTCGCATCAGCGTTCCTTTCAAACCCGGGCGCCACGCACCCGTGCGGCGGATTGCAAGTGACCCCTTGCCCTCCGGCCGGCCCGTCCCGGCGTCCTCGTCCTTTGACCGCAAATCTAGCCTACACCACTTCCGTATCGATTTGGAACTCCCTCTCTCCATTAGAAGGCGAACTCGCCGGTCGCCCGTGCCGTAGACTCCTCCGAGACGCTCAATCAGCCCCGCCGAAGGAGCCGAACCGCGTGAAAACGATCATCTGTTACGGCGATTCGAACACGTGGGGAGCCGATCCCGCCAAGCCGGGCCGGTTCGCGCCCGATGTCCGCTGGACCGGCGTACTCGCCGACCGGCTCGGCGCGGGCTACCGCGTCATCGAGGAAGGGCTGAACGGCCGTACGACGGTCGTCGACGATCCGGTGGAGCCGAACCGGAACGGGCTCACCTACCTCGTTCCCTGCATCGATTCCCACCATCCGTTCGACCTGATCGCGATCATGCTCGGCACCAACGATCTCAAGCTCCGGCTCGATCGCCAGCCGGCCGATATCGCCAACAGCCTCGCCCTGCTCGCCAACACCGTGCG
>JADLGF010000275.1 GCA_020849415.1 Thermomicrobiales bacterium | reverse complement strand
GTGGCGGCGTTGATATCGACCACCGTGTACGGCCCGTCGACCAGGAACTGCTGACCAACGAGCAACACCACCGCGAAGAGAGTTACCCCCGTGGCCAGGGCCACGCTCCCCTGCCCCAGCGCCATCAACATCGTCATCAGCAGAATCGTGTGCCGGAAGCCGAGGGCGCTGGTGACTCGCCCTGCAATCGCCGCTCCGCCGATCGCTGTCAGTCCCCCGACCGCGAAGATCACGCCGAGCACGCCCGGTTCGAACCCGAGTTCCCGCACCACGTAGAGCAGGAAGATCGCACCGAACATGTTGAACGCAAAGTCCATGATCAATGAATAGATGGCGAGCGCCCGCAAGGTGGCGTTCCGCCAGACGACGTGCAGCCCGTCGCGGATTTCATGCAGGATCGCCGCGCGCTCCTCGATCGGCCGGGCACGTTCCTCCAGTCGAATTCGCCGCAACCAGCGCGCCGACCAGAGAAAGGTCAGTGCGTTGATCACCACCGCGCCCGGCGCAGTGAGCAGTTGCACCAGCCAGCCGCCGAGACTGAACGACGCCGCCTCCGCCACCGAGGCCGATCCGGTCAAACGGCTGTTCCCATCGAGCAGCTCATCCGGTTCGACGATGGAGGGCAAAATCGAGCGGTAGGCGATGTCGAAGACAACGCTGCAAACGCTGATCGCCGCCACTACCAGGTAGAGCAGCGGCATCGAGAGGCGATCGAGCCACCAGAGGAGTGGCACGAGCATCAACACCGCCGCCCGGATCAGATCGCAGGCGATCATGATCGGCTTGCGCGGCAGTCGATCGACCCACGCGCCCGCGAATAGCCCGAGCGCAAACGCCGGCGCCATGCCGGCGGCGCCGAGGATCGAGAGCTGCAATGGCCGGGCGCCGAGTTCGATGATCGCCGCGAAGGGGATGGCGGTGCGCGAGATCAGCGTGCCGAATACGGCGCCGGTCTGGGCGGCGAAGAGCGCCCGGAAATCGGGCCGGCGCCAAACGCCGCCCGACCACCGTGCCCACACGCCCCGCGCCGGCCCGGGTTCACCGCTCATTCAGGGAACCGGCTTGCAGGCTAACCGGCCATGGTGGCAGCAAGTGCCTTCGCCCGCGCGTATCGATTGATTGACTCGTCGGTAAGCGGCGAGAGCTGGGCGATCACGTGTTCACAACCGGCTCGTTCGTAGGCGGCCAATACCTCCGCGACCTCCTCCACGGTGCCGCTGATGACCTTGTCCGGATCGTTCGCCGCTTCATCGAGCGCCTCCAGATCGGGGAAGTTGATCACGATGCCGGCGGTGACCGTCAATGACGATCGATCCCGCTCCGCTTTGTCGAGCGCCTCGTTCATTTCCGCCTGGCGGGCCAAAAAGCTCTTCGTGCCGCCGAACCAGGCGGTGTTCCACTGGTCGGCATACTCAGCCGTCAGATCGAGCATGCGCGGACCCTTCGAGGCGATCAGCACCGGAATCTCTCGCGCCGGCTTCGGCAACATCGCGCAGTTCGGCGCGCTGGTGTAGGTGCCTTGGAAATCGACCTCGCCCTGCTTCACCAGCGGCACGATGATCTTAAGCGCTTCCTCGAATTGATCCACCCGGTGGTCGAAGCGGAGATCGAAGGCATCGAACTCCGGCTTGTGCCAACCGGCGCCGAGTCCGAGAATGATCCGCCCGCCGCTGATCTCATCGAGCGTCACCGCCATTTTCGCAACGACCGCCGGATTCCTGAACGCCGTGCAAACAACCACCGACCCGATTTCGACGCGGTTCGTCACCGCCGCCAACGCCGCCCAGGTCGTAAAGCACTCTTGGACACCGAACGGCTCCCGATCGGGAAACCGGTAAAGCAGGTGATCGTAGACCCAGATCGAATCGAGCCCGGCCGCCTCGGCCGCCTGGGCGATCCTCTTCGTTTCACTAAAGGGCGGACACGTCTTCGTTTCCTGGTCTTCGCCCAACGGAATGATGATGCCGATCTTCATGGCAAGAAAACCCTCACCCCTTGCCCCTTCCCGTTGCGACGGGAGCGGGGGTTGTGTCAGCGCAACCGCTCCCGGGCCTCCGCGACCCGCCGGATCGCTTCGTCGCTGCATTTGTTCAATTGAATGATCGCGTGACCGCAGCCGGCCGCATCGAATTGACGGAGGAGATCGACCAACTCGTCGACTGAGCCGCTGAATACCCGATCGCGATCGATCTCCGCGCCCGGATCGGTCAGATCGGGGAAATTGACATTGAGCGCAGCGGTCGTTTCGACGGCGTCCCGCGGCTTGCCGGCCCGATCGATGGCGGCGTGCAGTTCATCGCGACGCTCGATGAAGCCGTCGACCTTCCCGAACCACGCCGCGTTCCACTGATCGGCGTACTCAGCCGTCAGATCGAGCATGCGCGGACCCTTCGAGGCGATCAGGATCGGAATCTCCCGGCTCGGCTTTGGCAGCATCGCGCAGTCGACCGCGTTGTGATACGTCCCCTGGAAATCGACGTACCCCTCGCGCACGAGCGGCGCGATGATCTTCATCGCTTCTTCGAACTGCCCGACCCGGTGATCGAAGCGGAGGTCGAAGGCGTCGAATTCCGGCTGATGCCAGCCGGCGCCGAGACCGAGAATGATCCGGCCGCCGCTGATTTCATCGAGCGTCACCGCCATCTTGGCGGTAACGGCCGGATTGCGGAAGGCGGTGCAGAGCACCAGCGTGCCGAGCTCGACGCGTGAGGTCACCGCCGCCAACGCACTCCAGGCGGTGAAGCATTCCCACTGCCCGTACTCACCCCGATCGGGGTGACGGAAGATGAAGTGATCGAAGAGCCAGACCGAATCGAGTCCGCTCGCTTCCGCCGTCTGGGCAAAGTGCTTCATCTCCTCGAATCTCGGATAAACCCCATCAGGCCCCGAGATCGGAATCACCACACCGACTTTCATGCTTCTCCCCCCGGTTCGATCAGATCGCTGTACGATCCCGCCACCACGGGATGGTCGTAAAGGCCGAGCATCCCGGCCACATCGGCCAATTCCTGGTCAGCGCCCGAATCACCGGGTTCCTCACCGACCACCGTTTCCAGTTCTACGAACCGACCGAGGCCCTCCACCTGATCGAGGTGAATCCGGGTCCGGCCAGTAACGACGACCTCGCGTTCCTTGCTCACCACCGTGCGCACGCCGATCGTCTGCTTCATCATCGCAATCAGCGGCGCGATCTGCTCCGGACGAAAATCGGCCCGATAGTACTCGCTCCAGCGTGCGCCCTCTTCGTTGGGGCGCGAATAGCCGATCAGCTCGGCCCGCCGGTTCGATCCCTCGGAGATCTCGCGCAGCTTCAACCGCCCGCTCGGCACCGCGAAGTAGGTATCGACCTGACTCACCGTGACCGATGCGCCGAGCTTGCGCGCGCGCCGCACGATCTCCTCGAACGCCCCGGCCTCGACGGCCACCTTGAGTTCGAGATTCCGCACCCTCACTCCCCCTGCCTTCGCATCGTTGATTGCTCAGGCTGTTGTATCACGCACGGGTGCGCGGTGCGGGTGAAGGGACGGGCGCGGAGGGGTACAATTCCGTAGAGGTCGTGCCGATCCGTCCGATTGCATCGTGCTGAACGCAACTTGCCCGAGGAGCCAACCGATGGTGTCATTCCTGAGCCGAAAGAAAAAGGCGGAAGTCGAGGAATCGACCTCGCTCTACATGGGCGACGCCTGGCGTTTCACGCTCAAGGGATCGCCCCGGCATTACGACGATGTCAAGCAGATCATCCAGTCCGATAGCCGGGCGCGGGTCTACTTCGGCGAGGCGCTCGCCTACGAGCGCGGCGCCGGTGTGGCGCTGTGGCGGGTCGAGGCCAGCACCTTCAACTGGCTGCCCAAGCTCTACACGTGGTGGGCCGAGATGGAGCGGATCGAGCCGGTGAACTTCACCTTCAATCTCTACATCCCGCCCGAACTCAAGCACGCCGCCCTCGATCTGCGCGATCACTCCGCAGCCGAGGTTGAAGCCTTCATCAAAAGCAACGCCCCCCGCACCTGATCGAAAGGGCAATGGCAATCAAAAACCCGCCTTGAGTGCAGTACTCAAGGCGGGTTTCTTGCTGTCTGGTGGTTTCGGAACCCTGGGTTCCCGCGTTTACCGCTCAGTCGGCCGAGGCTTTTACCTGTGGTTGCCGGGGACCGGGACCGGGCAACACGCTCACCCGCTCCTGTGCCGCCTTCCAGCACTCAACCGCGCTCTCGACCGCCATGCACCGCTCGAAATCCCCGTCTCCGTGGATCGCCCAACCGAAATGGCACCGATGACTCGGCAACGACACTCCGGGCGCGTAAATCTCGCGAGCCCGCATCAACATCGGACACCCATACTGCCCCGATTCCACCTCCGCGTCCTCGAACCCGAGGCCACGGTGTGGACCGGCTGACATGGGGACTACCTTTCCCTCACCGGCCGGAATCGACCGGCGCCACCCCAGTGGTGGCTATGCGCGACTTTAGCATAACGACGGGGTTCCGGGTTCCGGGTTCCGGGTTCGGGGTTCCGGGTTCCGGGTTCCGGGTTCCGGGTTCCGGGTTCCGGGTTCCGGGAAGAGTCTGCGACGCGGAGCGCACATGGTTCAGAACCATGGGCTGAATCAGACGAAAACCCCTGCGGGGTTGGGGTTGCGCGACGCGGAACTCGGTGCCGAAGGCACGTTCGTCTGCCTTAGAACAGGGTTTTCAACCCTGTGAAATCAACCACCGAACGGTCCATGCCCCACTCAAGCACGCGGAACGCGGAACCCGGAACCCGTTACTTGCTGACAAACTGCCGCAGCACGAAGAAGGCATTGGCCGGGCGTTCAGCGATGCGCCGCGTGAAATAGGGGTACCAGCTCGGGCCGTACGGCACGTACACGCGCATGCCATAGCCCGCTTCCCGCAACGCCAGTTGCTCGTCGCGGCGCACGCCATAGAGCATCTGGAACTCCCAGGCCTCGTTGGCGACCTCGTTCTTCGCCGCGAATTCTCGCGCCGCCGCGATTAGCGCCGGATCGTGGGTCGCGATCGCCGGGTAGTTGCCGTCTTTCAGCAAGCGCTTCATCAGCTTAAGGTATTGGGCATCGACCGACGCCTTCTCCTGATATGCCACCGCGTCCGGCTCGGCGTAGGCGCCCTTCACCAGCCGCACACGCGCCCGCCGCTCGATCATCGCTTCGATGTCGGCTTCGGTCCGGCGCAGGCAGGTTTGCAGCACGATTCCGACCTGCTCGGGGTAGCGATCGTGGAATTCCGTGAACACATCGAGCGTCTGCTGCGTGTAGGCCGAGCCTTCCATATCGATCCGGACGAACCCGCCGACCGCCTTCGCCGTTTCGAGAATCGGCTCCACGTTCGCCCGGGTCAGATCCTCGCCGAGATCGAGCC
>JADLGF010000274.1 GCA_020849415.1 Thermomicrobiales bacterium | reverse complement strand
TCACCGCCCAAACCACCTTCGCCCAGACCGAGATCGCCTCGCCCGCGGCGGACGCGATGTTGATTCCGGACACGCCGGCCGGTCAGGCGCTGGCGTGGGTGCTCAGCGTGGTCAACGGAGAAACGCCAGTGCCTGACAACGCGGGGATCGAGGAGCGTTTCGCCCCGTCGTTCCTCGCTGTGGTGCCGGCGGCGTCGCTCGCCCAGACCCTCCAGCAACTCCATGACGCGTTCGCCCCGGTCGCGATAACGGAGATCAACGAGCCGCAGACGCCGCTCATGCTGAATGCAACGGCGATGATTTCCGATGGCACAAAGGTGATCGTTGTGATCGCGGTGGAAGCTGACGAGCCCCACCTCATCGAGGGCCTTCAGTTCGCCCCGCACGAAGAGTCGATCCCCGAAGTGCCGGTGATCGCCGACTGGAGCGAATTCGAGGCGATACTCGCGACCGACGCGGGCACGTACGGAGTCAGCGCCAGCCAACTCGTCGCCGATTCGCTCGAACCGGTGCACCAGGCCGCGGCCGATGATGCGTTCGCGATCGGATCGCTGTTCAAGCTCTACGTCCTCGCGGCGGTAGCGACCGAGATCGAAGCCGGCGCCATGGCGTGGGACACCGAGATCGAGGTCGTCGAGGAATTCCTAAGCTCCCCCTCGGGCGTCACCCAGGCCGAGCCGCTCGGCACCATGATCGATGTCGAATCGCTGGCGACCCGCATGATCTCCATCAGCGACAACACCGCCACCGATCTGCTGCTGCACGCGGTCGGGCGGGAAAAGGTCGAGGCGACGCTCGAAACGCTCGGCAACAGCGTGCCGGAGCGGAACCTCCCGTTCCTCACGACGCGGGAACTCTTCGTGTTGAAACTCGGCGACGAGGCGCGGCGCGAGGCATTCATCGCCGCGGACGAAGCCGGCAAGCGCGCGATCCTCGCCGAGATGGCGAGTGAACCGCTCGCCGACCCCACCACCGTGACTCCCTGGGAAAAGCCGATCGCCATCGACACGATCGAGTGGTTCGCCTCCATGAACGATCTCGAGCGGGCGCACCTCTGGATGCGTGATGCCTGGCAGCGCCCCGGCCTCGAACCGCTGAAGGGGGTGCTGACCGCCAACCCCGGCGTTCCTTACGACGCCGAGATCTGGCCGTTGGTGGCGTTCAAGGGCGGCTCCGAACCGGGGGTGATGGCGATGGCCTGGTTGCTGGAACGAAACGACGGTGAGGTCTTCACCTTCGCCGCCGCGGTCAACGATCCGGAAGCGCCCGTCGATGAGATGGGGATTGCCCTGGCCGCCGCCGGCGCATTCGCCCTCCTGGCCGGGTAGCTACTCGGCCACGGGTGACGTCTCCACGATGATCTCTCCGGCGCCCTTTGCGGCGCCGGCCATCACCGCCGCCAGCACGCACAGCAGCACGATCACGCCGAACATCGTCCGGAGCGAGGTCGCTTCGGCGAACCAGCCGAGAATCGGCGGTCCGGCGAGGAAGCCGGTGTAGGCGAGCGACGAGATCGCCGCCACCGATTGCCCGCGCGGCAGATCGCGCCGGTTGGCGGCCGCGCTGAAAACCAGCGGGAAGGCGACCGCCACGCCGCCACCGGCGAGCATGAAGCTGACGAGCACCGGCATCGGTTCGTTCAGGCCGATGCCGATCGCCAGCCCGACCGCCGCGATCAGCGATCCCACACGAAGCACGCGCACCGCACCGAAGCGGAAGACCAGGCGATCGCCCAAAAAGCGACCAATCAGCATCGTCAGCTGGAACACGGTGAAGCCGAGCGCGGCGAAGGCGGCGCTGCGGTGGAGTTCCTCATGGAGGTAGAGGCCGCCCCAGTCAGCCACGCCCCCTTCGGTCACCGCCACGGCGATCCCAACCAGACCCAGCGCCCAGAGCGCGCGGGGCGGGAAGGAAAACGCGGGCGGGGGTTTCGTCCCCTTCGATTCCGGCGAATCGGGGATCATCCAGCGCCACGAGACGATATAGATGACGGCGCACAGGAGGCAAATGCCGGCAAGGTGAACGCGCGGCGATACATCGAGCGCTGCCAGTCCGGCCCCGATACCCGCGCCCGCGAACGCCCCGACACTGAAAAACCCGTGCAACGAACTCATGATGTTGGTGCGAGCGAACCGCTCGACCTCCACCCCCTGCGAGTTCATCGAGACTTCGGTCCCACCCACGCCAAGACCGGAGAGATAGAGGACCGCGAGCAGGACATGGAGACTCGGGGCGAAGGACACGAACGGCATCGCGGCCGCGAGTATCAGTCCCGACACCAGCACCACGTTGGCGCTTCCGTAGACGCTCACCAGCCGCCCGCAGAAGGGGAAGATCGTGATCGAGCCGAGGGCGATGCCCATCAGCGCGGTGCCGGTTTGGCCGCTGGAGAGATCGAGGCCGGAGGTGATTTCCGGGATGCGTGATACCCAGGCGGCCAGGATCAGGCCGTTGCAGAGGAAGGCGGCGGAAACCGCCAACCGTGCCCGGAACGCTCGTTTTGCCCGCTGTTCGTCCCGGATATCCACGGCTGTCCGTTCGTCTATTGCGCAATCCGGGCCGCGACGTCGGCGCCGACTTCACTCGTGGTCGCGGTGCCGCCGATGTCACCGGTGCGAATTCCGGCGTCGATTGTCGCCGAAACCGCCGCTTCCACCGCCGCCGCTTCCGCATCGAGGCCGAGCGAGGTGCGCAGCATCTGGGCGACGGAGAGGATCGTGCCGTTCGGATTCGCCTTGCCCTGACCGGCGATATCGGGCGCGCTGCCATGGATCGGCTCGTACAGGCCGAGGCGGCGTCCGTCCTTGTTCGGTCGCGGGGCGCCGAGGCTGGCCGAGGGGAGCAGGCCGATCGAACCGGCCAACACCGAGGCCTCGTCGGTCAGGATGTCGCCGAACATGTTCTCGGTGACGATGACGTCGAACCGCGCCGGGCGGGTGATCAGGTGCATCGCCATCGAATCGACGAGCGCGTGTTCGAGGGTGACGTCCGGATAGTCGCCGGCAACGCGAGTCGCGACCGAGCGCCAGAGCCGGCTCGATTCGAGCACATTCGCCTTGTCGACGCTTGTCACCAACTTGCGCCGACCCTGGGCGATCTCGAAGGCGAGTCGCAGCACGCGCTCGATCTCGAACTCGTGATAGACGAGGGTGTCGACCGCTTTCCAGCCGGTCGGCTCTTCAGCGCGGAAGCGCGGTTCACCGAAATAAATGCCGCCGGTGAGTTCACGCACAACGATGAAATCGACGCCATTGACGATCTCGGGTTTGAGCGGCGATGCGGCGGCCAAGGCCGGAACCACAGAGACCGGGCGCAAGTTCGCGTACAGTCCGAGCGCCTTGCGGATGGAGAGCAGACCCTGTTCGGGCCGCACATCGGCGTTGGGGTTGTCCCACTTCGGACCGCCGACCGCGCCGAGCAGCACCGCGTCAGCCGCGTCCGCGGCGGCGATATCCTCGGTGCGGATGGGGATGCCGTAGACATCGATCGCTGCGCCGCCAATCAGCCGGTCGTCGAGGTCGAAGGTGTGGCCGAACGTCGTGCCGACGGCTTCGAGGGTGCGGCGCGCCTCGGTCATCACTTCCGGCCCGACGCCATCTCCAGCGAAAACGACAATGGATGCGCTCGACATGCTTCCCCCGAATCAGTTGGGGCACCGCTGACTCAAGCGATGCTGGATAGAACAACACACGATACGAGTCAAATTCGTCATTCAGAGCGAAGCGAAGAATCTTTCGCGAAGCGGCGTTGAGTCACCAACCGTTGTCCTTGCGAAGGGCCGATTCGCGGGAGACCCTTCGCTTCGCTCTGGGTGACGGCATTGGTATTCGGTAGTGGCAGCCACGCGCTACGCCCGGTGTTGGCGTTTTACCTCGTTGCCCGAGATGGTTTTCGTTTGTGGCATCCACGCCGGGCGGTTCGCTTCGTACTCGGCGATTTTGTCGGCGTGGCGCATGGTCAGGCCGATGTCATCTAGCCCTTCCATCAGCCGCCACTGCGTGAAGTCATCGAGCTGGAAGGTGCCGGTGATTCCCGCCGCCGGCGCCGAGACGGTCCGGGTCTGGAGATCGATCGTCACTTCCAGGAACGGAATCTCCGCCGCTGCTTCCAGCAGTTTCTTGCCAGTATCCTCATCGACCTGCACCGGCACCAGCCCAGCCTTGGTCGAGTTGTTCCGGAAGATATCGCCGAAGCGCGGCGAGATCACCGCTTCGAACCCGTAATCGAGCAGCGCCCAGACGGCATGTTCGCGAGAAGAGCCAGTGCCGAAGTTCTCGCCGGCGATCAGTACCTTGCTGCCCTGAAACTCCGGCCGGTTGAGCACGAAGCCGGGATCAGATTCACGCCAGGCCGAGAAGAGTCCTTCGCCGAAGCCGGTCCGTTCGACCTTCTTCAGCCAGACGGCCGGGATGATCTGATCGGTGTCGACATCGCTCCGTTCGAGCGGGGCCGCGCGCCCGGTGATCTGTTTGATCGGTTTCATATCGCCCTCCCCTACAGATCAGCCGGTGTGCTGAAGCGACCCGCGATCGCGGTCGCGGCGGCCACGGCCGGCGACACGAGGTGGGTACGGCCACCCTTGCCCTGCCGGCCCTCGAAATTGCGGTTGCTGGTGCTGGCGCACCGCTCGCCCGGCTTGAGTTGGTCCGGGTTCATGCCGAGGCACATCGAGCAGCCGGCGGCGCGCCATTCGAAGCCGGCGCGCTTGAAGATCTCGTCGAGCCCTTCGGATTCCGCCTGGGCTTTGACCCGCATCGAGCCGGGCACGACCATCGCCCGCATCCCCTCGCGAATCTTGCGATCGCGGACGACCGAAGCGGCCAACCGCAAATCCTCGATCCGGCTGTTGGTGCAGGAACCGATGAAGATCGTGTCGACTGGAATGTCGCGAATCGGCGTGCCGGGCAGGAGGCCCATGTAGTTGAGCGCCCGTTCGGCCGCTTCGCGCGCGCCGGGATCGGTGATCTTGCGCGGATCGGGAACAACATCGTCGATCCCCGCGACCTGGCCAGGATTCGTCCCCCACGACACGTGCGGTGAGATCTTCGCGGCGTCGAGGATCACTTCGCTATCGAACTCCGCGCCCTCGTCGGTCGGGAGCGATCGCCAGTCGTCGAGCGCCTGTTCCCAAAGCGCGCCGGTCGGCGCGTGCGGCCGGCCCTCGATGTAGGCGTATGTGATGTCGTCCGGTGCGATCATGCCCGCCTTGGCGCCGGCTTCGATCGACATGTTACAGATCGTCATCCGCCCCTCCCTCGAGAGGGAGCGAATCGCGGAACCGCGGTACTCGACGATCGAGCCGATGCCGCCGCCGGTGCCGATCTTGCCGATGATCGCCAGAATGATGTCCTTCGCCAGGACGCCGGGCTGAAGTTCGCCGTCGACCGTGATCGCCATCTTCTTCGGCTTGATCTGCGGCAGCGTCTGGGTCGCCATCACGTGCTCGACCTCACTGGTGCCGATGCCGAAGGCAAGCGCACCGAAGGCGCCGTGCGTGCTGGTGTGACTGTCGCCGCAGACGATCGTCATCCCCGGCATGGTCAGCCCGAGTTCGGGGCCGATCACGTGCACGATGCCCTGGCCGGGATCGCCCATCGGGTGGAGGCGGAGATCGAAATCGCGGGCATTGGAGGTCAACGCCTCGACCTGCTTCGCCGAAATCGGGTCGGCGATCGGCTGATCGATATCGATCGTCGGGACGTTGTGATCGGCCGTGGCGATGTGCAGATCGGGCCGGCGCAACGGACGCTGGTGCATCTTGAGACCGTCGAACGCCTGTGGCGAGGTCACCTCGTGCACGAGGTGCAGATCGATGTAGAGCAGGTCAGGCTCACCGGGGGCCGCGTGGACGATGTGGCGTTCCCAGAGCTTGTCGCTGAGCGTTTTCGGACTGTCTGACATAGATAGTTCCACCTGCCGTCTTTCGATTCCGTGTAGGGGAGGGTCTTGTGCCCTCCCGCGGTCGCCCGAAGGCGACCGTCTCTTTCCGTCGCACCAATGTTCGCGTTGGAACCGCCCCGAATCGCAACGAGTGGTCGGCCCATACGGGCCGACGGGAGGGCACAAGACCCTCCCCGACAGGCATACGGCGGTTGTCAGGTCCAGCGCGAGGTCGATGAACCGGCGATGACGGTGCTTGGCATCGCCTGTTCGTACCGGCTCAACGCCGAGATGTAGGCCCGGGCGCTGGCTTCGACGATGTCGGTCGCCAGGCCATGACCGGTGTAAATCTTGTCCTCGATCCGGACCCGGATGTGCACCTGCCCCTGGGCGTCCTCGCCGGGCGTCACTGCCTCGACGTTGTAGTACTCCAGCACCGGATCGATGCCCGTCGCGGCTTCGATCGCCTGGAAGACGGCATCGACCGGACCATTCCCCTCGGCCGACCCGACCAGCGCGGCATCGCCATGCCCGATCAGCACCTCGGCCGTGGCCGGCTCGTCGCTGGCGATATCGACCTTCCAGCGTTGCAGCACGTAGGCGTTCCCCTCGGAATCGAGGTGATCGCTCACCAGCGCCACCAGATCAGCCGACGTGACGTGCTTCTTGCGGTCGGCGAGTTGCAGGAAGCGGTGGTAGGCCGCTTCGATCTGCTCGTCGCTCAGGCGCAGACCGGCCTCGGTCAAAGCGTTGCGGAAGCCGGCGCGGCCGGAGTGCTTGCCGGCAACGAGACGGGTGCCCTCCCAGCCGACATCCTGCGGATTCATGATCTCGTAGGTGGTGCGCTCCTTGAGCATACCGTCCTGGTGGATGCCGGCTTCGTGGGCGAAGGCGTTCGCGCCGACGATCGCCTTGTTCACTTGCACCTGCAGACCGGTGACGCTCTGGAGCAGGCGGCTGGTTGGAACGATCCGCTCGGTCCGGATCCCGGTGTGGGCGTTGCCGAACTGGGCGCCGCGCGTGGCCAGCGCCATCACGACTTCCTCCAGCGCGGT
>JADLGF010000273.1 GCA_020849415.1 Thermomicrobiales bacterium | reverse complement strand
ATACGATCTGCCCTCGGGCGGTTCGGTCTTTTCGGTGGGGTCGATCACCTGGCCGGCGTCGCTACTGGTGGACGAGTTCACCTCGCGCATTACGAAAAACGTGCTCGACCGGGCACTGCAAGGATAGCGCTCGATCGATGGCGCCCTCGAACTTGATGGGGCGCCCCCTGGGGCGCCCTTGCTGTGGCGGTGGCAGATTCGGGTTGGAAGGAATGCTGCGCTCTGTGCTCGGCACAGGTCCGTAGTTCGATCGCAGAGCGCCGGCTGGAGCGCTTGGGCGGCCACAGGGGACCGCCCCTACCCCGGCGAGGCGCCCGGAGCCAGCGCCGTCCGGATGGATGCCAATCCCGGGCCGGTTGTTCACCGTACGAACTCGCTGGTATGATGACGGTTCGCATCTGATTCTGTCGATTGTTTACCAAAATCTGCAAATCGATTGTCGGCACAGGGCGAAGAGAGGAGGAGTGCGGTTCGACCGGCGCCATCGTGCCGGTCTCGAAGGCAGACATCCGGTATCGAGCGCCGGATCGTTCGATTTCAGGCCGGGCAGAGCGGCCGGCGGAACGGTTTCCGAAAGGACAAGCATGACCGAACACGATAACGACCTGGGGTTTCTGATCGATCTGGTGCGCGGCAGGTTCTCTCGCCGCGATATGCTCAAGGCGAGCGGCGCGCTGACCGCGGGCGCCGCCATTGGTGGCGGACTGACCATCAGCCAACTGGCGAACGTTTCGGCGCAGGATGCGGCCGCTCCCTCGGGCGAGATCGTTTTCGCGCTGGAAGCGCCGCCCCCGAACCTGTTGCCGTTCGGCGCCGGGACGTTGGCGCACTGGCAGGGCCGCGAGTTTCTCTACGACAACCTGGTGATGTGGGATCGGGATCTCAACCAGATTCCCGGGTTGGCCACCTCGTGGGAAACCGACGAGAGCGGCAACTACATCTTCCACCTGCGCGAGGGCGTCACCTTCCACAACGGCAAGGAAATGACCGCCGCCGATGTCAAATACTCGATGGATCTGGCGATAAATCCGCCCGAACCCGGGTTCGTTATTTCGGTTCTCGGGAATATTGCCGGCACCGATATCATCGACGATCTGACGGTGCGGGTGAATATGAAGAAGCCCGATCCCGCGATCCCGGGCACGATGGCCTGGGGCGGGTATATGCCCATCGTTCCCGAAAACTTCTACGAGGACTACAACCCGCTCAGCGAGGCGATCGGCACCGGGCCCTTCAAACTGGTCGAGTACGTCCAGGACGATGTGGTCGTCATGGAGGCCAATCCCGATTTCTGGGGTGAGGGCGTGCCCTGTATCCAGAAATTGACCTTGAAAGCTCTCACCGAGGAGCAGACTCGGGTGGCCGCGCTCCGCTCCGGCGAGATCGACGGCGGCACCTTCAGCGCCGACGTGGTCATGACCCTGGAAGGCGATGACACGCTGACGATTCTCGAAGGCGCAGTTTCGACCCCGAACGTAATCCAGTTCCAGACCGCCGAGGAGGGCGTGCCATGGCGGGATGTCCGGGTGCGGCAGGCGATCAATCTGGTGGTCGATCGTGAGCAGATCAAGGCGAATGTCTTTGGCGGCAAGGCGGAGATCACTGGCGCAATTCCGCCGGGCTATGGCGACTATCCGCTTTCCCCGGAGCGGTTGGCCGAGCTGTACAAGAACGATGTCGACGCGGCCAAGCAGCTCATGATCGACGCTGGCTACGAAGACGGGTTCGAAGTCGAGCTGCAGGCGATCGCGGCGCCCCGCTACTACACCCAGAATGCTGAGGTCGTTTCCGAGGCGGTCAAGGCGCTCAATATCAAGGCCAATGTGGTGCCGCTCGAGATCGGCACCTTCGTCAAGAACAACGGTGACGGCAGCTATCAGTGGCAGGCCACCGGACGCGGGATGCGGGGCGACCCCTCGGGCTATGTCATCGACTTCCGCCAGGGCACGGCCCAGAATGTGACCTGGTTCGGCGATGGCTATAACAACGAGGAGTTCAACCAGCTCTACGATCAGGCATTGGCCGAGCTCGATCAGGCGGCGCGGGTGCCGATGTACCAGCGCATGCAGGAAATCATCGCCGAGGATGTCCCGCATCTCTATCTGACCCAGCCGTACAAATTCCAGGTGGTGAATAGCCGTCTGACCGGGATGTACGTCTTCTTTGGGAATACCAACCCGGGTTTGCGCACCGCTTGCGTGGCCGAAGGCTAGGATCCGCGGCGGATTCCGAATTCATCGATCGCCTGGAGCCGCCCACCAGGCGGCTCCAGTTCGTAAACCGGTACGAGGCTCCCGAAAGGCGGTACGGCGCGTTTTGGAGGATAGCCGGCCGCGATCGTGTCGATGGTGACTCGCGCGGGCGTCCGTCCGGATGGGTGGCAGTTTGGGGCTCCCTGTTCACAGCGCGAACCCGCTGGTATCATGACGACTCACAGAGCGTCTGTCGATTGTTTACCGGAACCTGTTGGATTATTTTTAAGGGCCGATTCGACGAGAGGAGGAACGTGGTTCGCCCGGCGGAAGATGCCGGATTCATCAGTGATTGCCGGCATGGCCGGCCAAGTCATTCGACCAGACGACCGGTCATTTCGACCGGTGAAGAGCATTCCGAAAGGACGACCATGGCCGAACACGACAATGATCTGGGTTTTCT
>JADLGF010000272.1 GCA_020849415.1 Thermomicrobiales bacterium | reverse complement strand
GGGTTCGGGCGTGGATTTGGGGCGAGATGGTCAGCTTCACGATGCCGTCATCCGAGCCGTTGACCACCCACTTGCCGCGCCAGCCGTGCACGCCCCACCCCATCAGCGGCGGCTTCCTGTCGCGGCCGGCGGCGATGATCTGCGCGCGCGGAATAGTGGCGCTGAACGCCCACCCCATCCGCACCCGGACGGCGTCATCGGTAACCGTCACCCGGCTCAAGCCTGGCCCCAATCCCAGGATCCGGAGCAAAGCGCGGTTGAACTTCGAATAGGAAAAGGCGAAGGTGCGCTGCGACATCGGGCTCGGCTCCAGACGGCAAGGAATACTGACGTCAGTTTAGCTGACCCGGAACGCGAGAAGCCCGCCTTGACGTAGCGCCGGGACGGGCTTCGTGCACTGCGTGTTGGTGAATCCGAATTTAGTCGGCGGCGACCGCGTCGCCAGGGCGGCGGCGGGTGAGATTGATCGGCGCGCCTTCCTTGACGGTGTTCGAAACGAAGCACTTGTTCTCGGCGAACTCGGTCAATTCCTGCAGCACCTCATCGGAGGCGTTGCCCTCGACGATGGCGTCGATGTTGATCTCGGTCATGCGGGTCGGGGAACCGCCACTCTTGCCGCTAAGGGTGAATTCGACCCTGGTCAACTCGACTCCCTTGTGACGGGCCTGGCCGACGAGTGTGGTCAGGATGCAGGTGCCGATCGAACTCAGGAAGAGATCGCCTCCCTTGAAGCCCAGATCCGCGCCGCCGAGCTGCGGGGAGCGATCGACCACGATCGCGTGACCATCGGCAATCGCGATACCGGTGGTCCCTTCCACGAGTTTGATTTTGACTTCGCTGGCCATGGTGGTTCTCCAGTGCTGAATCAAGAACTTCGGATTGAAGTATCGCAGGTCGTGCCGACGATCGCTACCGGACGACGCCTAGAGGTCCTCCCTGATCACGGAATAGACCACGAAGTCGCCGATGGCGCCGGTGATCGGCGAGCGGGCGGCGCGCACGGTGCCTTCATTGACAAAGCCGGCGATTTCCGCAATCTCCCGCTCGCTCCCGGCGGTCACCGGCAACCACATCACCACCCGTTCCGCGCCGAGTTCCTCGAACGTGAGCTTGAGCAGCGCCAGGGTGAGTTCGATGCCGAATTCGATTGGTTCATCGGCCGATTTGAAACTCCAGCGCAGCGCGAAGCTCGGCACATCGGCGGCGCCCGGAATGATGGCGGCGAGACCAAGGTGACGTGACCCGGCCCGATCGACCACGGTGAACTGATAGCCGGGTTCGTGGAGGTTGACCGGATCGAGCCGGAGCAGCTCGGTGACAATCACCGGCAGGTCCGGCAGTTCGGGCGGCGCATCGGTGGCTGGCGCCGCCACCACCGGACGCTCGAAGGGCGAGTCCGACCACTCGAGTTCGAAACGCTCGTCACCCCAAGTGGCAATCAATTCCCGCGCTTCCTCGGGCAGCAACGCGTACCGACGGCTATCGCGCAGTTCGCCGATATGAGTGCGGGTGTCGCGTCGCAGGATCGCCTCACGCCGGAAGCCGCAGGCTTCGGCCACCCGGTAGGAAGGACGATTGCGGTTGTCGCAAAAGAGGAGCAGGTTCTCGATGCCGAGTTCGAAGGCGAGGCGAATCTGGGCGCGCACCGTCTCGCGCATATACCCCTTGCCTTCTTCGCCGGCGCGCAGCCAGTAGCCGATCTCGAGCGTTCGCCAGCCGGTTACGGTCGGCTCCAGGCTGTGGTAACCGCTGCCGCCCAGAAGCCGGCCGGTCGCGCGGTCGAGGATCGCCAGCGGCAGCTGGTAACCATCCGGCCACTCACGGCGGGCGCGGGCGATGAAGTCACTCGCGTCGGTCGGGCTTCTATAAAAGCGAACCCACGGCAGGTACGTGGCCAGGTGCTCGCGGGATTCGTCGACCGCCTCCCAGAGTAGTTGGGCATCCGTATCGCGCCAGCGGCGGATGATCAGACGCTCGGTGGTGATGGCGGACGGGAAACGGATCATCGGCGGGGACGCTCCTGACGGCGAACTTCGGCCCTGATTGTGTTTCATCCTACGTGGCCGCGAGCCGAACGTCGACAGGCTGGATGAAACGACAACCGGCGCATCGCACTCTGGCTATGTCAAATCGATGTGCGTCGCTGGGCTGCCACCGATGGTGTGAACGCACCATAATCAAGACGAGTCGTATGAAATCAGCGTTGTTTGGCAGTGCCTATGTTGATCGTGAAGTGCACTATTTATTCCGATTTTCACGGGCATTTCGATAGATTTTCAGGCCAGGCAACCCGATTCGGCCGGAATCGATGCAACTATCGAGCAGACATACATAAGGTTGCTGCATGAGTTTGACGCCGCCGATCGGTCTATGCCATTCTCATCGCACAACCACACCCCGTTGGCCATTGCGCCGAAAACCTGAAACTCTGGCCGAGCTTCGGAACATCGACGAAATGGAAACCGGGCATGTCTTCACAGGAAGGTTTCCTGAAGGCGTGTGCTTGAAAACGCGCGGTTTCTTGGTAGTACCAGCAGGAGGAACACCGTTCATGGGTGAAAGCAAACAGGTCCGCGACGTCGTTCGCAGCTTCGTCAATTCGCAGTCGAGCCG
>JADLGF010000271.1 GCA_020849415.1 Thermomicrobiales bacterium | reverse complement strand
TCCCGACCGGCGGTACAGCCCGCGAGCCGGCTCAGGATGTGAGCAGGCACGATCCGGTGAAACTCCGGAGCCGACGGTAGAGTCCGGATGGAAGAAGGTGCCATGCGTTCGCCGCGCGCTACCTGTCATGCAGGTGTCGCTCGCGATTTCGCAGCACATCCATCTTCCCAACGTGCAATCAACCTGCTGAAACCGGAGGCGTTCGCTTCCGGTTTTTTTGTTTCGATTCACCCGGTTCGCGCCGGGTGGCGACGGGAAGAAGTTCGTGGTCTCGCACCTTGGTCTGCTCCACTCCGGATACCGATGGTCGCGCTGATCGCCCGCAGCGCCGCGCGCGCCCTGCTCGTGCTGCTGACGGTGGCTACGATCGTCTTTGGGATGATCCACCTCTCCGGCGATCCGCTGGCGGGGTTCACCCCGCCTGGCGCGTCGCCGGAACAGCAGGCGATCATCCGGGAACGGCTCGGGCTCGATCGTCCGCTGCCGGTGCAGTACGCGAAGTTCATCGGCAACGCGGCCACGGGTGATTTCGGCGATTCCTGGCGCGCGCGGCGTCCGGCGCTCGCTATCGTGCTCGAACGTCTGCCCGCCACCGCCCGGCTTGCCGGGCTGGCGATGCTGCTGGCGGTCACGATCGGCGGCGCGCTCGGCTATCTCGCCGCGCGCCGGCCTGGTGGACCGATCGACGCCGTGACCCGCTTCCTCTCCCTGACCGGGCAGGCACTGCCGGCGTTCTGGGCCGGCACGATGTTGATCCTGCTGGTGGCGGTCCGCTGGAAACTCCTGCCGTCCTCCGGGAGTTCGGTGCTTCTGCCCGCCATCACGCTGGCGCTCTACCCGATCGGCCTGATCGCCCGCCTGCTGCGCGGCGCGCTGATTGAGTCGTCGGGGGCCGAATACGCGCGAACCGCGCGCAGCAAGGGTCTCAGCGAACACACGGTCTCGCTCCGTCACCTCCTGCCGAACGCAGTGATACCGGTCCTCGGATTCGCGGGGGTGCAGGCGAGTTTTCTGCTTGGCGGCGCGGTCGTGGTCGAGACCGTTTTCGCCTATCCGGGACTCGGACGGCTGGCGATGCAAGGGGTGGTCGATCGTGATCTCCCCGTCGTGCAAGCGTTCGTGGTGGTACTCGCCGCCATGATTCTGGCCGTCAATCTCGTCGTCGAAACCCTGGCCGGCTGGATCGATCCGCGTCTCCGCGATCAACGTGAAGTGGCGGGGACGGTGTGGTGACGACCCTCCCCGCGACTCGCTCACGCCTCGATCCGCAGTCCGTCGCCGCCAGCGGCGCGATCGAACCCCGTCGGCGCCGTCAGTCGCTATCACGCTCGGGCTGGATCGGCTTCGGCATCGTGGCGCTGCTTGTTGTCATCGCCGTACTCGGGCCGTGGTTGGTCACGGCCGATCCGGCCAAGCAATCACTGACCGATCGCCTGCAACCGCCGATCGGCTTTGGCGGCAGTTGGGATCATCCGCTGGGTACCGATCAACTCGGCCGCGATATCCTCGCCCGGATCATCTACGCCGCCCGTCTTTCTCTTTTCATCGGCGTGGTGACCACCCTTGCCACCGGCGCGATCGGCGTGACGCTCGGCATCGCCGCCGGCTACTTCGGCGGCCGGATCGACCGCTTCGTCATCTACCTGCTCGACGTCGCCCTGGCGCTGCCGGCGCTGGTGATCGCGGTGGCGGTGACCGCGGCGCTCGGCGGCGGTATGACCGCGCTCTTCGTCACCCTGATCGGCACCGGCTGGATCGGCTACGCCCGCATCCTGCGCCTCCAAACCCGCTCATTGCGCAACGCCGAATTCACGCTGGCCGCCTGGTCGATCGGCGCCGGTCGGCTCAGGCTCCTCTACCGGCATCTTCTTCCCAATCTCTTCGGCACCATCGTCGTCCTCGGTACGCAGCAGGTCGGCGGGATGATGCTCTACGCCGCTGCCTTGAGCTACCTCGGACTCGGCCTGAACGCGAACCAGATCACCTGGGGCGGGCTCGTCGCCGACGGACAACAACTGTTGCTCACCGCCTGGTGGCCGGCGACGTTGCCCGGTCTGGCGCTTGTACTGACGGTCGTTGGTTTTTCGCTCGCGGGCGACGCGCTCCGCGATTTGATCGAACGTCCGCGCTCGTGATGCGGATGACGGGAAAGGAACTCGTATGAACAACGGACTTTCGCGACGCACGGTCGTCAAGAGCGGGGTAGGGGCAGCGGTCGCAGCGGCCTTGGCGGGACTCATGTCGAGGGACGCCGGAGCGCAGGACCTCGTCGATGAGATCACGATCGATCTCGAAGTCGAGCCACCCACGCTCGATCCCGCATTGGGGAACGACCTCAACGCCTGGTCGGTCATCCACTCGATTCACGACAGCGTGGTCAACATCTCCGCCGACGGCACGGTGGAGCCGCTGTTGGCTGAATCGGTGGAGTTCGTCAATCCGCGGGTACTGCGCATCGTGATGCGCGCCGATCGCACCTTCCACGATGGAAGCCCGGTCGACGCCGCGTCGGTCCAGACCGCGATCGCGCACATCCGCAACCCTGACGTCGCCTCGCAGATCGTCGACAACTTCGCCAGCATCGAAACGGCGCGGATCGTTGACGACCGGACGATCGAGT